>CAKPAQ010000037.1 GCA_934133015.1 uncultured Bacilli bacterium
GTCATCTTTGATAATAGTAATGTAGCTGCCTTAATTTCATTTTTATCTTTTAGGCCGATTAATTTCATTTCCCAACCATTTTCTTCTTTTAAATGTCCCCATTCTTTAGTTTGATGGAAACTGATTTGACTACTTTTATCTGCATAATCTTTGAACTCTTCCTCTGTTAATTCGATTAGTTCCATTTTATCACCTTATCTTTTCTTTTTAGCTCTTTTTTTAATCATATTTCTATATATAGGTACTAACTTAGTAAATATAAAATACATAGGCTTGTTTAATATTAAATCAAATTCACCAGTAAATTCAATGTAGTCACCACCAAATTTTTTCTTAAATTCATGTAATCCTAATAATGGGTTATCTTTACTTAAGTCACCAATGGTACCAAATTGATCATAAACTTTAATATTTTTATCATGGCAGTAACGAATATGTGTTTCATATGTTTTATAATTAGTATAAGTTTCAGATAATATATTATGATTGCCTGCATATAATACCCAAGCTTTATCACCATATTCAATTATGAAATGAGCACTTAAAGTTATATTATTATCATAATCTACTTGTGCCATTAAGTATTTTTCTAAATCTTGGTTAATTTTTTCTATTCTTTTTTCTAGTTCTTGTTTTTTAGTTTTTTCACTTTTACTTAATTCTTCTTTATCATATTGTTCCAATTCTTTTTTTAAGTTAGTTATTAAATTAGTTTGTTTATTTATTATTTTATTTAAATCAATAGATCCTAAAAAGATTTCGCAAGAATTATCTTTACGCCATAAATTATATAGGGTTTCATAATAACTTAAATCATGAGTAATAAAATCTTTTCTATTTTCAGTTAAAATCATTAAATCATAGAATGTTTTTATATCATTTGCATCACCGATTTTTACATCTACAAATAAATCTTCAGCTTTTTTAATTCTTTGTTTAGTAGTTTTAGAAAAGTTATCTTCTATTTCTTCAAGACTTTTATTCATATTTATTCTAAAAGTATATCTTGGCTGCATAGTTTCAAAATTTTTAGTAAAACCTAAATGCTTATAACCTAATTCAGTTAAATTATTTATTACAGTATTATCATTATCAATAATTTTTTCTCCTGCTTGATTTTCTTCATTATAAATTATATCAGGATCAATTTTTATAAATATTGATCTTTTTTTCTTGGCAAATTTCTTTATTTCATTTGTAAAAATAGTTAATACTTCTTTATCTTTAAAATCAATAATATATCCACGAGGAGCATAAAAATAAGATAGTCCTAATGGTAATTTCTTTTGAAGAAGTAATGAAACCGCTATTAAATTGTGGTTATAATCTTCTAAACCAACATAATATGGAGTTAGGTTCTTTTTGGCTTTAGCAAATTCACCCCAAGCATAGCTCTGTAAAAAATGACTTTTAGGATGACTTTTGACAAATCTTTCATATCTATCTTTTTCAATATTATCTATAAATATCATATTTTCACCTTCCAATATTATCTTCATTATAACACGTTTAAAAGAAAAAATGCTACCGATTAAGTAACATTTCTACATCATATTATATCTTTGTGATTGATAATTATTAGTATAGTAATCACTGTAGTTATTGTTAATTTGATTAAGTCTATTATTGATGCGATTTATTTCTTTTTCAATATTATTAATTTTATTTTCAATATTCTTAATTTCCATTTCTAAGTTTTGATTAAAATAAGGGTTAATATTAGGAAATGGTGGGTAATTTTGGAACATATTATTATTCATAAGCATCTCCTCTTTATTTATATTATTATATGAGTTATAATGTATTTGGTGATAGATGTGAGACTTAGAAATGTAAAAAATAAACAAGCTATTATGGATTCATCTAATTATTTAGTAAATAATTTTAAAGATTATAAAGGTAGATGGAATGAGTATTTTGGTAATGGTAATAATATTCATATTGAAATTGGAACTGGTAAGGGTGATTTCATAATTGAAAACGCTATTAGACATCCAGAAATTAATTTTATTGGAATTGAAAAATTTGATAGTGTCATAGCTAGATGTTTACAGAAAATACCAGAAGATCTTAATAATCTTGCGATGATAAGAATGGACGCTATAGAAATAAATGAAGTATTTGATAAAGAAATAGATGTCATTTATTTAAATTTTTCTGATCCGTGGCCTAAAAATAGACATGAGTCTCGTAGACTTACTAGTAAATTATTCTTAGATAAATATGAAGGACTTTTTAAAAATGATATAACAATTATTCAAAAAACTGATAATCAGAAACTATTTGAATTCTCTCTTATGTCATTTAGTCATAATAATTATGCATTAGAAGACTTAACTTTTGATTATCATAATGCAAATATTGATAATATTGATGATATTATTATGACTGAATATGAAAAAAGATTTTCACAATTAGGCCAAAATATTTATTATGTAAAGGCTATCAAAAAAATGTCTAATCGTTAAAAAAAAATCAAAAATATTTTTCTTTAGTGAATTATTTGTTATAATAATAGAAGAGTAGGTGAAATATGAAGAAAGTATTATTAATAATTTCTTTACTTATTCTAGTAACTGGGTGTTCTTTGGTTAATATTGATAAACAATCTTATCAACAAATACTTGATTCGGTATTAGTAGATGGTAAAAAATTAAAAAATGTATCATTAGAAGGATATTCTTATTATTTACCAAAAGGAGTAATATTAAAAAATACTAATAATAAATATAATTCAATTTTATATTACAATCATAGAAAAATGTATTTATATGTAGATGTAGTTTCTTACTATCATAAAATTGATAGTAATTATGAGACGACTGATGGATATGTTTCAATTGATATTAATCGTAGTGGTAAAAAAGGTTATTTAGAAATTACAAAGTTAGATGATTATTGCTTTGTAGAGTTTATGTATAATTATGCTAAAATTGAAGCTAATGTATTAGAAAAAGATTTAAAAAAGACGGTAACGCAAATGGCTTATATACTTAATAATGTTAATTATAATGATTCAGTATTAGCTACAGTTATCGGAGATAACGTATTTAGTTATGATGAAGAAGTGTTTAATATATTTAAATCAAAACGTGATACTGATACTTTCTTAAAATTTGAGGAATTATATCAGTATGATGCTAAAAAAGATGAAGATACAATTGACCTTGGTGAAGATACAAAATAAGAAAGGGGTACTTAGATGGGATTTTTAGAAAAATTAAAAAATACATTTTTTGAAGAAGAATATGTTGAAGTAGAAGAAAAAGAAGAAAAGCCAATAGCTAGAAAAGTAGAATCAAAGCCCAAAAAAGAAGTAGTTGAGAAAGCATATGCCGAAGATCTTCCTAAACAGGATGAAGAGATTGTAAAAGAAGATAAAAAGCCTGTAATAAACTATTCTGATAATGAGTTGTTAAAAAAGGATAACAGTATTCAGTATTTTGAAGATGATGATTTTGTGGAAAAGACTGAGTCACCTAAAAAAATGGACAAGCCAGTTAAAACAAAAATCTATGGTGAAGATATAGATAAAGTATATAATTTTGATAATTATAGTAATGTAGAAGAAAATCATAAACCATATTCTAGTTCTACTGGCAAAGCTGGGTTTAAACCAACACCTGTTATTTCACCAATTTATGGAGTTTTAGATAAAAATTATCGTAAAGAAGAAGTAATAGATAAAAAAGATAAACCTAGTAGTTATGTGTCAAGAAAAAATAATGATTTTGATTTTGTTCGTAATAAGGCATTTGGTAATTTAGAAGATGATATAATGGAAAAAGAAGAAAAACCTTTATATCAAGAAGATAATAATGATAGTGGTAATGATTTAGAAGATAATTTATTAGTTGATATGACAGAAGCTGATACTCTTCCGGCAGTAGATAAAGTGACAATTGCTGATGCAGAAGAATATTTTGAAGATTTAGGGTTAGAATATAATATAGATTATAAAGATAGTCATTATGAAAAGGCAACTGGTAGAAGAACAAGAAGACGTTCTGATAAAGAAGAAAAAATAGAAGAACAAAATGATACAAATAATGAAAAAGTTGATGATAATAATGATGCAGATGATAATTTGTTTGATTTAGTTGATTTAATGTATGATGAAAAGGAGTGAAGTTATGGAAGCACTTATGGAAGTTTTACCAATTCTATTGTATAGTTTAGCTATTGTTTTAGTTATAGTTTTTATAATACTAGGAATAAAACTAATAGCTACTATAGATAAAGCAAATGCCATTTTGGATGATGTAGAAAGAAAATCAAAATCATTAAATGGATTGTTTAATGTTATTGATGGTGTTACTGATACATTATCTATCCTTAGTGATACGGTAGTTGCGAGTATTACAAGTGTTTTAGGAAAAATCATTCCTAAAAGAAAAAAGAAAGAGAGGAATAAAGAAGATGAGTAAGAAAGAAAACAAAATTAAAAAAAGTGGAGCAGGTAAGTTCTTATTAGGAGCTGCAATTGGAGCGGGTCTTGGAATTTTATTCGCACCTAAATCAGGTAAAGAAACAAGAAAAGAATTAAAAGAAAAAATGACTGAACTTGTTAATAAAGCTAAAGAAATTGATATTGATGAAGTAAAAGAAAATATAACAAATAAGATAGACGAAATAAAAGCTGAACTTGCAGACTTAGATAAAGAAAAAGTTTTAAAAATAGCTAAAGAAAAAGCTAATGATATTAAAGATAAATGTGCAGATTTAGTTGAATATGCTAAACAAAAAGGTACTCCTGTTTTGGAAAAAGCTGCAGATGAAGTTAGAGAAAAGACTATTGATGTGGTAAAAAATGTACTTGAACGTTTAGAAGAATCTGATAAAAAAGCAAAAAAATAGATGATACGTGTAAATACAGAAATTGATGATAGAATTTTAGAATATAAAATTATTAAGTCAATTGATAAAAAAGTAAAAATTGTCGCACCGATTGAGTCAGCAAGGCATAAACCATCTTTTTCGTATTATGAGAATGTTGATTCTTCAAATAAAACTGATGTTAATAGTAATTTTTCTAAAATTTTGGAAGAAGAAATGATGAAAATAAAGAGTAAGTAAAAATTTATTCTTTATTTTTTTAAAAACTATTTGGAATAATAATAAAATTATGGTAATATATTTTTTGTAAATCTGATAGTGATTAGTCTATTAGTAGTTATTATATTTAATTAGTAGAGAGTTCATGGTTGGTGAAAATGAATAAAATTATAATAATGAATTACGTGATTATGAATCAGATTGGAGTAGTCCATTATAACTATTGAGATAGAATATATTTCTATGAATTAAGGTGGTACCACGAAATTTTCGTCCTTAGGATGAGTTCGTGGTTTTTTTATTAGAGAAAGAAGGTATAATTATGAATTTGTATGATGAATTAGTATGGAGAGGTTTAATTCAAGATATTAGTGATGAGGCATTAATAGAAAAGCTAAATAAAGGAGGACTAACTTTCTATATAGGAACAGATCCTACAGCTGATTCTATGCATATAGGACATTACTCATCATTTTTGATTTCAAAAAGATTGGCTAAAGCTGGTCATCATCCTATTTTATTAGTAGGAGGGGCAACAGGATTAATAGGAGATCCTAAACCAACTAGTGAAAGACCAATGATATCTAAAGAAGAAGTTAAACATAATTTTGATGGATTAAAGGCTCAAGCTGAGAAAATTTTTGGTTTTGAAGTTGTTAATAATTTTGATTGGACTAAAGATATTAATGTTATTGATTTCTTAAGAGATTATGGTAAATATTTTAATGTTAATTATATGTTAGCTAAAGATAAAGTAAAAACTAGATTAGAAACAGGAATTACTTATGCAGAATTTTCATATATGATATTACAGGCACTTGATTTTTTACATTTATATGAGACTAGAGATTGTACTTTACAAGTTGCTGGTTCTGATCAATGGGGTAATATTACTGCTGGGATTGAATTGATTCGTAAGAAACTTGGAAAAGATGCTTATGGTATGGTAATGCCTTTAGTAACAGATTCTAATGGAGTTAAATTTGGTAAAACTGAAGGTAATGCTTTATGGTTAGATAAGAATAAGACTTCTTCATATGAGTTATATCAATATCTTATTAACTTGGAAGATTCAATGATAATTGAGTATTTAAAGAAATTGACATTTTTATCTAAAGAAGAAATCGAAGAATATGAAAGAAAAAATAATGAACATCCAGAATTACGTGAAGCTCATAAGGCTTTAGCTAGAGAAATTATTACTGATTTACATGGTAGTGATGAATATGAAAAAGCTTTGAAATTGAGTCAAACTTTGTTTAGTGGTGATGTTAGTAATTTAACTAAAGAAGAAATAGAACAAGTATTCAAAGATGTTCCTAATTTTAATGTAGAAAAAGATGAAAATATACTTGATTTTTTAGTAAATCATGGTATAGTAACTAGTAAGCGCGAAGCAAGAGAACTTGTTACAAGTAATAGTATTTCTATTAATGGTGTAAAGGTTAATGATTGTGATAAAGTAATAGATCATGATACTTGTATCGCATCTAATTATATAATAGTAAGACGTGGAAAAAAGAAATATTATTTAGGTCACTATGAATAAAATATTTTATTGGGGGTGAAAAAATGGCTGAAAAAAAGAAAAGTACTAAGAAAGAGACAAATACAAAAAAAAGTCCAGCCAAAGTTAGTGTAACTACTGAAAAAAAGAAGGTTTCTAGTAATAAAACTAGTAATTCTAAAAAGACTAGTAAAACTAATAGTACAAAGTCTTCTAAATCTATTAAGGTAAAGTCTAAGACTACTAGTAGTAATAAGCAGAATTTAGAAAATACTATGACTTTATCTAAACTTAATTTAGATGAGAAAAAAAAGGCTAAGGCAAAAGAAAAATCTAGACAAGCCAATTTAAAAAGTCATGAGGTTAGTGCTAAGAAAAGAAAAAGAGAAGCTACTAGAATAATACCTGTTGATAAAATATTAGAGGCTCAAAGACAAGCAGAGCTTTTAGCTCAACGAAAAATTATAGAAGAAAATGAGAAAAAAACTAATCCTAAAAAAGCAAAGGTTAAGGATTTAATACATAAAAAGGTTACTAAGAGTAATAATTCTGTAAAGAAGCCAAGAAAAAAGATATCTTTTAGTTTCAAGGATTTTAAAAATTATACTAAACTTAAAAAGATATATATAATAATTATTATGTTATGTGTCTTACTTCTATTAGCTGAAGGAATTTATTATTTAGTAATTAGAAATTATATTGAAAGTAAAAATGTTTATTATGATTCACTTAATTCTTTAACTTTAGATGGTGCTGATATAGTGGCTGTTGGAAGTAGTAATTTTAAAAATAGCCGTTATAATAAATATACTAATGGTTTGGAGAAAGCCAAATTAGTTAAATATGATAAAAATTACAATATTTTGCTTGAAAAAATGTACAATAATGGCATTAATTCTACTTTTAACTCTATTATTGAAGTTGATGATGGATATGTAGTTGTTGGAAGTTATGAAAAAGATGAGGAACAAAGAAATAATAATTTACGTACTGCTTTAATTGTTAAATATGATAAGGATGGTAAAGTGGTTTGGGAACA
>CAKPAQ010000038.1 GCA_934133015.1 uncultured Bacilli bacterium
AAACTATACTATATGGATTACGTCTAACTGCTTCTGTTAATTGTCCACCCTCTTCATATCCAACATATCCAGGAGGAGAACCAACAAGTCTGCTAACACTGAATTTTTCCATATATTCACTCATATCAATTCTTATCATGTGCTTTTCATCATCAAATAATTCATATGCAAGTGTTCTAGCAATTTCAGTTTTACCAACACCAGTTGGACCTAAAAAGATAAATGAACCAATAGGTCGATTAGGATCTTTTATACCACTACGACTTTTCAATATTGCATCACTTACTAATTTTATTGCTTCATCTTGACCAATTACTCTTTTTTTCATATTTTCTTCAAGTGCTAAAAGTTTTTCTTTTTCACCACTAACAAGTTTACTAACAGGGATATTAGTCCACTTTGATATAACAGCCGCAATATCTTCAGAAGTTACTGTATCACTCAATATTTTATTTTTTTCTAAACTATTTAAATTATTAAGTTCTTTTTCAAGTTGTGGAATATCACCATGTCTAAGTTTAGCAGCACGCTCTAAATCATAATCATTCTCGGCTTGTTCCAAATCAAATTTTGCTTTTTCTATTTCCTTTTTCTTAGCTTTTATATCATCGATAATATTCTTTTCTTTATCCCAAGCTTCTTTCAAACTCTTTTCTTCTTTCTGTAAATTTTCCAATGTTTCATCAATAGATTCAACACGTTTTTTAGATAATTCATCTTTTTCCTTTTTAATAGCTTCACGTTCGATTTGAAGTCTCATAATTTCACGTGTCAAAGTATCAAGACTAGTTGGAACTGAATCCATTTGGACTCTAATAGTGGCACACGCTTCATCTACTAAATCTATTGCTTTATCAGGTAGGAACCTATCTGTTATATAGCGATTAGACATAACAGCAGCTGATACTAAAGCTTTATCCATAATAGTAACACCATGATGGATTTCAAATCTTTCTTTTAAGCCACGCAAAATAGTAATAGTATCTTCAACTGTAGGTGGCATAACCATTATTTTTTGAAAACGTCGCTCTAGTGCACCATCTTTTTCAATATATTTACGATACTCATTAAGTGTAGTCGCACCAATAACATGTATTTCACCACGAGCTAACATTGGTTTCAATATGTTAGAAGTATCCATGGCTCCATCTCCACCTGTACCTACAATAGTATGGATTTCATCAATGAATAAAATTATTTCACCATCTGATTTTTTAATTTCATTTAAGACTGCTTTTAAACGTTCCTCAAATTCACCTCTATATTTTGCACCAGCAATTAAACTAGCCATATCAAGTTCCCAAATAATTTTATTTTTCAAACTACTAGGAACATCACCTTTTACTATTCTAAGTGCAAGTCCTTCTACAATAGCTGTTTTACCTACACCAGGTTCTCCAATTAGAACTGGATTATTTTTAGTTTTTCTTGATAATACACGGGTAATACTTCTTATTTCTTCATCCCTTCCGATTACAGGGTCTATTTTTCCTTTTTTTACATCTTCAATAATATTACGCCCATATTTTTCAAGAACATTTTCTTCATTATTATTATTTTCATACATAATTATCACCCCATGATTTGTATTATACTCATATTTTAGCACTTGTCAATATAGAGTGCTAAAATATATTAAAAATTTAACAAAGTAGATTTTTACTACTTTGTTAATACTTCTAATGCTTTTTGCAATTGATTATCAGTTTCATGTGAAGGATTATCATAATAAGTTTGGGCATCAAACTCAACGATAACTGTAGGTTCTACTCCAACTTCATTTATCCAATTACCTTTAGGAGTTAACCATTTTTGAATTGTATATTTAACAGTCGCACCATTATCTAATTGATAAGCTTTTTGGACTGTACCTTTTCCATAAGAATAAGTACCAACGACTTGCGCATCATATGATTCCTTTAATGCAGCTGCAAGAATCTCAGAAGCAGAAGCACTACCTTTATCAATTAAAACTGCTACATTATAATCTTTCTTAGTATTAGTTTTATCTTTTTCCTTATCAACTACACCTTTTGTATCTAATTGATAAATAACTTTACCTTTTTCTAAGAATAATGAAGCTATATCAGTAACTGTACTTAAATATCCACCAGTATTACCACGAACATCTATAACTAATGAATCAAAACCTTCTGTTTCTAAAGTTGATAACTTATTAAGAAATTGTTGATAAGTATTAGCTGCAAAAATACTAATATTTATATATGCAACTTTTTTACCATTCTTTTCTAATATCTCACCAGAAACAGATTCTATATTAACAGATCCTAAATTAATATCAAACTCAATCTCTTTATTATCCCTTAATACCTTCAATTTTACTGAACTATTAGTACTATTTTTAATCAAAGCAGCAATTTCAGAAGTTGTCTTACCAGTAACATCATTATCATCAACCATTATAATTTGATCATTTACCATTAATCCAGATTCTTTAGCTGGCGTTCCATCAAATATCTTAGAAATTGTCACAACATCATCTTTTTGTTGAATTTCTACACCAATACCTGTATATTTACCATCAACTTGTTCACTAAAAGATTTTGTCTCATCTGGTGACATATAAACTGAATATTTATCACCTAAGAAATCAATCATTCCTTTGATACCTGCATTAAGTAATTCATCCTGATTTATATCTTCATAATAATTTTCTTTAATATCATTATAAGTATTTATAAACTGCCTTAATTCAGTAGGTACTACTTCTTCTTTAAATACTGCATCAGTTTTAGTTAGATTAGTTAAAAAATAACCTAAAAAGCCTCCAAGTACCAACATAATTACCATTATTAGAATAACTTCTAAATAGTTAAAACCTACTTTTTTTTCTACAACTACTTCTTTCACAACTACATTATCAATATCTTGTTCTTTTTTATTATTAGTTTTTTTATTACTTTTTACTACATCTTTAGTTTTGTTATCTTCCTTTTTCATAATGCACCTCTTTATATTCTATTTAATTCTACCACAAAATATAAAAATAATATAGAAAAAAAAGATTATTCCTCTTTATAAGGATAATCACTATCTAAGTTTATATTTTTAACATGTTTTGGTTGACGTTTACTCTCAGGATAAGGATCAATCCATTTTTCACCATCCCATTTTTTTAAACAATTAGATGAATAATATTTTTTTAGCACCTTTTCTATGTTATTATATGAATAATATTGTCTACCTTCAAAATTATATTTTTTAAGTGGAAAAACATCTTCTTTTAGAAAAACAGGTTCATGCATAAATTTTTCCCAAGGAACTGATACTGGTTGGGAAACTAATTTACTATTTTTATGCCATTTCATACTTTTTCTACTAAACCAATACACAAAATTCTTAAAAATGATTGGATTAATATGAATATTATCCAATAAAACTATAAAAAACATATTAATCTTAACTATAGTTCTTTCTACTTCATCAATAAATTTATTTTGACTAACTGGTCCAATTGGAATCACATCAACAAAGATTCCATCACCTTTTTTACATCTATTTTTCAACAAATAATTAACTTCTTCAACATAGGTATTCTTTTTTCTAATTTTCATCCATGGTCCAGAAATAACATTATATCTCTTATCAAGTTCATAACAATCAAAATAAAAATCAGGTGATAAATCTTTTTGTAATACTTCTATAAATTTATCCCAATATTCTATTGGAATAGAAACATCAATATCATCATCCCATGGTATAAATCCTTCATAATTAACCATACCTAAACTACTACCAGCTATAAGTAAATATGGTATATCATTTTTATCACAAACTCGTACTAATTCATCCATTATGGTTAATACTTCAAGCTGTAATTGTCTAACTGAAATAGTCTTACCATCTTTATACTCTTTTAAAATATATGTTTTATTATTAATAATACTATTTTTTCCCATAAGACACTCCCATATAATGATAGTATACCATAATAAATAAAAATAAAGTTAAAAAATAGGTAAAAGATTAATTAATTTCTAATACTATTGTATATACAACTAGCGTTTCTAAAATCAGCAATTAATTTAAAATTATCTAAGTATTTTCCTTTATCATTTTCATAATTTAAATAATAAGCATGTTCCCATAAATCAATATTAAATAACGGAACAAGATTATGTAATATTGGGCTATATTGATTTGAAAAATTCATAATATCAAGTGTTCCATCATTCTTTAATACAATAAATGTATATCCAGAACCTTTAAGTGTTAAAGCTACCTCTTTTATTTTTGTCCAAAAATTATCATAATTACCATATTGTTTATTAATTTGAAAATCTAATTTACCAGTAGGTAAATAACTTTTACTATTCATACTTTTCCAATATAAATCATGATTGATAACGCCACCAGCATTAAATAAAATGTTTTCTCGATCCTCTCTAGGAAATTCATTAACATGATATAAAAGTTCAATCAAATTATAACGATAATCATAATCATCTTTCTTTAAGATATTATTTAGGTTATTAAGATATGTTTGTTGATGCTTATGATAATGTAGTCCCATTGTATGAGTATCAAAATATGGTTCTAAATCCTGATATAAATATGGCAATGGCATTAATTGATATATAAAATCAACTCAATATAATAATATTTGTTTAAACAATATATATGATATTAATTAAAAGCAAGTTCAGTATCAATATTATCATCTACTATCGCTATAATTAAAAAAATAATACCACTTATTAAAATCAACAAAGAACCTATAAAAGAAGCATAGGTTAATATTTTTTTCTTATCAGTATCACAATCATTTAGTTCTAAAATATCCAAATAACTATCTTTCGCAAAATAATAATATATAAATAATAAAATTAAAAAGATAACTATCATCAAAATCTGATATTCTTCTTTACTATTTTCATCGTTATATAATATATATTTTTTTTCTTTACTATTTGCATACCAACTTAAAATTATTATACCAATATAGATAACCCAAATATAATTTTCAATTTTAATATCATTAAGTCTATCTAATTTATCATTCATAGTAAATCTTATTTTTCAAATAAAAAATAATACTATAAACTAGTACTATTTTTTATTACTTTTTCAAAAACTGTTACTTCTCTATAGTGTTCGACAATCTTATGGTAAAATGCATTTTTATCACAAACATCAGCTATAAAAAAGTCAACCTGAGAATTACCTAAATCATTTTTAATGTCATTCAACACTCCAAGAGAACCAGTATCATCAAAATCAAGTTTGTTAATTTCGATAGTAATATCTTTTAATTCAATAATTCTTCTATTATAAACGAATATAATTAAAATAAATGTAGTAATAAACCATTTATATAATCTAACAATAGTATTTATTCTTCAAATACTGTAGGTATTTCTTCTTGACTATTAAATCCACTTATAAAATAACTGTCTTGATAATCACGAACCCTATTTTCCATAGTATCATTTATTGGGATTAAAGTATAATCTTTTAAAATTACATATTTATAAGTAAATGTTAAAATCTCATCATAATATTTGCTTAATAACTTCATTTTCATAGTAGTAGTAATCTCTTTATTCAAATTACTATCATAATATCTAACTATTTCATAAAAAGCTTTATCTGTTTTCAATATTCTTTCATTATAGATTCTTATTATCTTTTCTCCCTCATAGTTACCACTTGCTTTTTCTATATTAGGATATTTATTATTTCCATAACTTATACCATATAAAACATTATCTTTTACATAAGCATAATTAGACATAAAATCATAATCTACTTTCTTACCAAGATATGTAGTAGAATATTCCCATTTTAAAGAATTACTTAAGCTATAAGATGCATTTTGATACATATCATATGAATCTCTAACTTTATTATCTAAATTATTATCCTGTAAAGTATACAATGTATCATTATAATCATAAAATTTGATATCTGAACCAAAACCTGGTTGTATATTCATTACCTTAATATTTTCAGGAACATCGTATACTTTTTTATATTCAAATTCACCATTACTCAATTTTTGAGGATTATAAACATAAATAGAATTATTGCTTATAAAGGCATAATTTCTGAAACAAGTATTTTCATTTAGTATTTCAGCTCCACTTATTTTCTTATAATTAGCTTCCTCTTTAGTTTTATTATTCTTTTTTAACACTGCTTCAATTAAGTTAGTTGGTTCATTATCTTTATTGTTATCACTATTACTATTACCATTATTTTTATCATTACCATTACTAGTACTATTACCAGTTACTAATAATAAAGTTACTACAAGACCTATAATTAAAATGCAAATGATAAAAGCAATATATAAGACTTTCTTATTTTTCACATCTATCACCTTTTCTCAATATATCCTGAAGTTTGTTTTGTATACATATCATCAGTTATAGATTTATATCTACTACCATCATAATCATCAGTAAAACCATTATATGCTTTATATATTTCATTTGTTTCTGTATCGTATACTCTTTCATATCCAAGCGTTGCATCACTTTGTTTTTGACTCATAATATCAAAACTTGCGCTTCTCTTTTCCCAAGAGTCCATAATTCCGGCTGATATTTGATTACAAATACTTCTAACATTTTGGAAGTTTTGCATTACAGCATCTTGTTGACTATTAAATCCATTTAGAAATGTATCAGTAAATTCTAATGATGAAGAAATAGTATTTAAAGTATCTTGCCAATCTATAAATTCATCTTTTGGTGCAGTTACAAAAATAGCATCATATACATTTAAATAATATATATCAATTTGCTTACCAGAAATTACATACTCAGGTACATAATATGAACCAGCGTCATAAACATAGGCCGTAAATAATCCTTCAGCATCATTACTATTAGCATCCTTAAAAGTAGCCCTTAAGATATCTCCACCTAATGAACCAGTTCCTAGATTTTCAACAACAGTAAAATTATTTAAAGTTGGAAATGTAAATGAACTAGTATTATTTAAAGTACCTAAGTCATTAAATATCTTATAAAATCCTTCTGTATTTTTACCTTCTATTACTGATGTTTTAGCAAACATACTATCTGGATAATATCTTTGTTGAAAAGCTTTAGCATCTTGTGACTTGTTGTACCCTTCAGTCTTCATATTAAAGAAAAACTGATATGTGGGTTTTTGTGGATCATAGGCTTTAACTGTATAATGAATATAATCACCTAAAACATCAACTTTCCATCCTTCTGGTATTTTCATTTTAATTAAACCATTATTAAACTCTGTAAATTTTATTTTTTTAGTTTCATTTTCTTTTATTGTGAATTTTGTTCCATTGCTAGAAAAATTAGATTTATCCACACTCTCACCATCTTTATTGTTAGATTTTAATCCAAATACTATTAAAACTATAACTACTATAGCGATAATAGGTACCAATATTTTTTTATTTTTCATACACTCCTCCTACTCATAAAATATTATATTTTAATTTAAGTTCTATCACAATTAAATTGCCATTAAAAGC
>CAKPAQ010000039.1 GCA_934133015.1 uncultured Bacilli bacterium
GGATACATGATATTATTTCTTCATTTTCTTCAAGTTTAATAATATTACTAATATGTTTTCCCATATCTTTCCATTTCAAATCAGGAATAACATGTACTGGTACATATAAATAATTACCTAAGTTAGTAAATAATAATATTGTATCTATTGTATTCAATTCATAAAAACCTAAAATATAGTCATTTTCTTTTAAATTAACTTCATCAGTAGAAGATTGAAAACTTCTCATACTAGTACGTTTAACATAGCCATCTTTAGTAACTACAACTATAACATCTTCCTTAGGAATCATAATAGTAGTATCAATTTTTATATCAGTAACTTCTTTTTTAATATCTGTCTTTCTAGGCGTTGCATATTCTTTTTTAACTTTTCTAAGTTCATCTTTCATAACTGATTTAAGTTTATCTTCATCAGCAAGTATAGCTTCTAAACCACTAACTACTTTTTCCAAATTCTTTAACTCCTCTTCAAGTAAAGTTACATCAGTATTAGTAAGTTTATATAATTGTAAAGTAACAATTGCTTCAGCTTGAATCTCAGTAAAATCAAACTCTTTTACTAAATTATCTTTGGCATCCATCTTATTCTTACTAGCACGAATTACGCGAATAACTTCATCAAGTATGGATAAGCATTTGATAAGGCCTTCAACAATATGAAGTCTAGCTTTAGCATGTTCCAAATCAAATTTAGTCCTTTTTGTAACAACTTCTCTTTGATGCAGTATATATGAATCTAAAATATTTAAAATACCAAGAAGCTTTGGTCTTCTATGATCAATTGCGATCATATTAAAATTATATGATACTTGTAAATCAGTATTTTTTAACAAATAATTTAATACTAGTTCACGATTAGCATCTTTCTTTAAATCAATCGCTATTCTAAGACCATCTCTATCACTTTCATCTCTTACTTCTGCGATACCATCAATTTTTTTATCAATTCTAATATCATCGATTTTACGAACTAATTGAGCTTTATTTACTTCAAATGGTATCTCAGTAACTATTAAAGCAAGTTTATTTTTTTCCTCTTCAAACATTGTTCTAGATCTAACAATTATTTTACCTCTACCTGTTTCATAAGCAGATCTAATCCCATCTATTCCTTCAATAATCCCACCAGTTGGAAAATCAGGACCTTTTACTATTTCCATTATTGTTTCTAACTTACAATTTGGTGAATCAATTCTTTTAATAGTCGCATCTATTACTTCACCTAAATTATGTGGTGGTATATTAGTCGCATATCCTGCTGAAATACCAGCTGCTCCATTTACTAAAAGGTTAGGAAATCTTGCTGGTAGAACAGTTGGCTCTAATAAGCTATCATCAAAGTTAGGTGCCCATGTAATGGTATCCCTATCTATGTCTTCTAAAAGCTCATTACTAATTTTAGAAAGTCTAGCTTCAGTATAACGCATAGCGGCTGGACTATCACCATCCATTGAACCATTATTACCATGCATATCAATATATGGTGTAGATTGTTTCCACCATTGACTCATACGAACCATCGCATCATAAATAGATGAATCGCCATGTGGATGATATTTACCCATAATATCACCAACAGAACGTGCAGACTTAACAAATGGTTTATCATAAGTATGTTTTTGTCTATACATACCATATAATATACGTCTTTGAACTGGTTTCAATCCATCTCTAACATCAGGAATAGCTCTATCTTGAATAATATACTTAGAATATTGTCCAAATCTTTCACCCATTATATCTTCCAATGTATAATCAAATATCTTTTCTATTATTGTTTCAGTTTTCTTTTTCATAGATTACCACTCCTATTTTGTAATTATACTAATATAATAATTATCTATTTTTTCCATTATTAAACGAGATATATTTTTATTTTCTTCTTGTAATAAAATAGAATAATCAATTTCTAATTCTGGCTTAACCTTAAATATTTTTAAAAATAATTTATTTAAATAATAAGAATAAAGTGCTTTTTCATATGTTTTATCATCTATTATCTTACTAACAATCGTATCCATTCGAACTATATTTCTAATTTCTTTTAAATGTTGATATTTTTCTATATTTAGCTCTAATACACTATCTATACAATCAAGTTTTGTATATTTTTTGCGATATAGTGAAATATCATCATTATAATCAGATATACTTTTTTCTAATTTTTCAATATTTTGATTTAATATCAAATTGGCAAAAGTATTTATTGATATTTTTTTTCTACTAATCATTGAATAGAATTCAACCGCGTTCTTAGATAATAGTTTAAGGATATTTTTTTTAGATGTCATACTACCACACTCTCTATTTACTTATTTTAAAATCATCTTCAAGTGAAAAAATAACATTTTCTTCTATCCAATTTTTTCTTGGTTCAACACTATCTCCCATTAAAACACTAACTCTTTTTTCAGCAAGTTGTGCATCTTCAATATTTACTCTAATCAAGCTTCTAGTACCTGGATTCATAGTTGTTTCTGCTAACTGATCAGCATTCATTTCACCTAATCCTTTGTATCTTTGAATTGTACACTTTTTATTTTTTGTTATTTGTTGCATTTCTTCAGTTGTATAAGCATATATGTTTTCTTTACCATCTTTAATTAAATATAAAGGTGGAAGAGCAATATATAATTTACCAGCCTCTATTAATGGCTTCATATATCTATAGAAAAAAGTTAAAAGTAAACATTGAATATGTGCTCCATCATCATCGGCATCGGTCATGATAATAACTTTATCATATTCACTATCTTCAATTTCAAAATTAGGTCCAACTCCCGCACCAATGGTATAAATCATTGTGTTGATTTCTTCATTTTTTAGGATATCTTCCATACGGGCTTTTTCTGTATTTATTACTTTACCACGTAAAGGTAAAATAGCTTGAAATTTTCTATCTCTACCTTGTTTAGCAGAACCACCTGCTGAATCACCTTCGACTAAAAATAATTCATTACGTGTTTTGTCTTTAGATTGTGCAGGTGATAATTTACCAGATAAAGCTCTTTCTTTAGGATTCTTTGTTTTTCCTTTACGAGCTTCTTCACGAGCTTTACGAGCAGCTTCACGTGCAATTTTACTTTTTAATGATTTTTCAATTATATCAGTCGCAATTTTTTTATTTTCTTCTAAGAAAAATTGAAGTTTTTCTGTAACAACAGCTTCAACTGCTGTTCTTGCTTGAGGAGTACCTAATTTACCTTTAGTTTGTCCTTCAAATTGAAGAAGAGATTCTGGAACTTTCAAAGAAATAACAGCTGTTAAACCTTCCCTTACATCACTGCCTTCAAAAGATTTATCTTTTCCCTTAAAATAGTTATTGTTTTTGGCATAATCATTAAAAGCACGAGTTAGTGCTGTTTTAAAACCAACCTCATGAGTACCACCATCAACAGTTTTAACATCATTAACAAATGATACAATAGTTTCACTATAACTATCTGTATACTGCATAGCTATTGATATATCAATTTTATCTTTGACACCTTCAAAAGATATGACATTATGCAATGGTTTCTTTTCTTCGTTTAAATAATTTACAAACGCTGTAAGTCCATCTTCATAATGGTATTTTTCACATCTACCATCTTCTTCATTTATTACTTCTATTGTAATACCTTTTATTAAAAAAGCTGATTCTTGCATTCTCTCACAAATAGTAGTAAATGAAAAATTGGTTGTTGAGAATATTTCATCATCAGGTAAGAAACGTACTGTAGTACCGGTACGAGCAGTTGTTCCAATTTGTTTTAGTGGAATTACAGTCTTACCACCATTTTCAAAACGAATTACATATTCTTTTTTATCTTGTTTTATATTTACTTCCATCCATTTTGATAAGGCATTAACTACACTACCACCAACACCATGTAAACCACCAGATACTTTATAACCTCCTTCTTCAAATTTACCACCAGCATGAAGTACGGTATAAATAACTTCGGGTGCACTTTTACCAGAGGAATGCATTCCTGTTGGTACACCACGTCCATGGTCTTCTACACTAATACTTTTATCTTTATGTAAGGTTATTTTAATCGTATCACCATAACCATTAATAGCTTCATCAATGGCATTATCAACTATTTCCCATACTAAATGATGAAGACCTCTTTTATCAGTTGAACCAATATACATACCAGGTCTCTTACGTACTGCTTCTAATCCTTCTAGAATTTTTATAGAACTTGCATCATATTTTACTGCCATAGCCTTCACTCTCCTAACCAAGTATATCAGATTTATAAACAAAAAAAAAGAAATTGGACAATGATTTACAAATAAAAGTGTCCAAAATCACTATATTTAATAACTATAATTACTTTACTGGAGTTAAAACAATGCGGTATGAAGCGTAAGTGATAGCATCACCAGTATTTTCACCGAATGCGAATACACCAGACTCAGAGCCATTGCGCCAATGGTCACCACGCACGAACCAAGGAGCAGACGAATACACAAAGTAGGCGTAATCACCATACCAACTTGATTTATATCTATCTATTTCGTCTGGATCTTTTTCACTTTCAAAAGGTCCCATTTCACCTGTCGCATCTCCTAGAAGTCTATAATTATAATTGGTGTTTATGGTTGATGTATACTTATCCCAATATTTTGTATAGGTACTATCTGTAAAGAAGTTAGGATATAAACTTGTTATTCCACTCGAACCTCCAACTGTTGAAGCATTAGTTGTATATCCAGCTACATATTCCCATACTCCACCACTCATATCATATATACCTGTTTTATTTCCAGTGGTTGATGCTACACCAGAATTAGCATTTAAATAATTTACTGTATATGTTCCATCTACTCCTAAAGCAGTTGATTCATATCTACAAGTTGATGTACTTGAACTTGTTGGTCCTGTAGTTGGTTCAGTAGTTGAGGCATATCCTGTAATATAAGCTTCATTGTTATTTATTCTTACACTTGCTTTACTTCCATATGCTGAATGTTGTAAATAAGCTACTGCTCCCCATTCAGTATTTTTCATCATGTGTGAATCTAAATCACGTTTATAATCATAACTATTTTTAAACATGTTACCAACTGTCATGTTTCTCCATGAATATACATTTGGTTTAATTATTATTTTACTTGTATCAACAGTATTTACTTGAGCAGCAACTGTTGATGTCGCACCATCATATCCGGTTTCAAACTTTCCTACCCAGAATCCATTTGAATCAAAACTAGTAAAGGCTGGATGAGTTAACCAACTATCCTTAGTTGTTCCATTTGATGGTGTTGTATCTTTATTTTCAAATACTACGTTTATTGTTTGTACCTTATTTTCTATTGTTGTTAAACTCGTATAATTTCCTTCATCAAATATTTGATATTTATATCTTGGTATCCATACAAAATATGACTCGATATTTGTCTCTGGTATTACTTCTTCATTACTATAAACTTTCTTTTCATCTTTTAATATTACTGCATTGGCCCATTCTTTATTTTTATAACTATACCACTTTTCATTGATATTAGCTTTTTTTACTGTTCCATCTTCTGATATTGTTACTGGTATTAAATTATCTTTTAATACTGGATCAGTTCCATTTAATATTCCTTCTTTATATGTCATTGGTTCACTTATAACAGTAGTATCTGCATACACATTTACTAAAGTTGTGAATGTCTTTTCATTATAATTTCCACTTGAAAAATCTACTTCATCATTAAACCAAATTCTTAATCTAAAACTTCTTGTATAGTCCATCTTTCCTGCTGATAACGCCCCTGAATAAATTATTTTTTCTGTTTCTTCTTTATTTATAGTTGAAGTAGTTAAATCACTATATTTTGTTGGACCTATTATTTCATTATCTTCATCTTCAGTCATATCTGTTAAATAGACTTTGACTGCTTCTTCAGCTAAAGTTGAATCTGCTTTTTTTCTAAGTACTACTTGATAATATATATCTTGATTACTTGAATTAGATCCTTCAATAGTAAAATCAAAAACATTATTGTCTCCAGTTAACGTTTTACCTACATCATCTGAAATTGGATACGCTTCTGTCATATTAATTCCATTTCCAGCTCTATCATTTTCAATATATAAAAGTTTCATTGTTCCTGTTGTTACTATGTTTTCGGTTGTTCCTAATCTAGTATAACTAAACAAGGCATATGTTACTCCAAAGGTTAACACTAGCAATACTAATATTCCTATTACTGCTAGTGTTATAGCTTTAGTTTTTTGATTTTTATTTAGTTTTTGGATGATATCTTTTATTTTATTCAAACTATTTTTCACATCTATCATCCTCCTATATTAATTTAACAATCTAATTATACCTAATTTAATTAATCATGTCAAAAAAAATTGAGTTATTTAAACTCAACTTATTTCTATAAAAACAAAGTAATCAATAATAACATTATTCCAATTGTCATCCCAGCACAAACATTTTTCTTATCTCTAGCCTGCAACATCCTAGGTAATAATTCCATTATAGATATATATGACAACATACCCAAAGTAATAATTAATGACACAGGTTCTACCACACTTATTATACCTGAAGTTGGAAATAAGAAAATAATTAATCCTCCAACAAAAGTTGACATTGAAACAAGTAACATTATCAATATTGTTTCATTTTTATCATTATTAGATTTATAAAAAGTAGACGCTATAACCATACCAAGTGGTATATTATGAAGTCCAATCCCAATACTAGCCATAAGACCAGCTCTTATACTATTTGAAAATAATAAATATATAGCCATACCTTCAATAATATTATGTATAACTAGCGCAAGTGAAGATACGATACCTATATGTCTTAAATTATCATTTTCATGATGACTATGACAATGACTGCATTCTTCATCATGATCTGGAATAAACTTATCTAAAACACTAAGTAAAACAAATCCAAAACTAGCTCCACCCATTATAATCAAAGTATCAATTACTTCATTTCCCATATTAATTGTTTCATATGCCTCTGGTAATAAATCAGTAAAAATAAGCATAACTATTACCCCAAAAGCTAAACTAATTGAAAATTCAATAAAGCGGTCATTATTTTTAACTAAAAAAACAATCAAAGCTCCAATGATTATAAATATTCCTAGTACTAATGTTAACAATAGTCCCATTTTGTCACCTACTTAACGATAGTATATATAATTATAAATGCTCCAAATAATATTCTATACCACATAAAAATTTTAAAATCATGTTTCTTAATATATTTAAGTAAAAATTCAATACATAATAAACCTGAAATAAATGCAACTAACACTCCAACTATAAAAATAGCTAAATTACTTGTTATAGTTGTAATAGTTGCACTTTTTAACAAACTTAATACAACAGCTCCACATACAACTGGTGCAGATAAATAGAAAGAAAACTTAGCAGCATTTTCTCTATCTATCTTCAGTAATCGAGCA
>CAKPAQ010000040.1 GCA_934133015.1 uncultured Bacilli bacterium
GTTTATAGTAGTAATAACCATCGGCACTAACGGCATAAATATCATTACTAGCAGTAGTTAAATAGTTTTTATAATCGTTATTTTTTACTATGACATTAGCTAAATTATCTAAATCATTAAGTGGTAAATAAATAGTATAGGAAATAGTATCTTTATTTTTTAAAGTTAATTTTACAGCTACATCAATAATATCTTTACTATTATACTTATTAAGACTATATTTTAATAATTGATTGATTATTGATGTATCAGTTATTTTTAATGGTGTTTCTTCTGATATTGATATTTGATTTGGCAAATAAACAGAAGCTTCTTTTACATCACTATTTTTAATTTTATAGATATCATCATGATTAGATAAAGTATTTATTCCCGCTATTAGACCATAGCCTATAATAAAAGTTAAACATAAAGCTACTATATTATCTTTTAAATGGTAAATACCTTTTCTTGTTACTAATTCATAGATTAGGTAATAAGATATAATCATAGTTAAGAATAATGATACTTCTAGAAGTGAGCTTGAATTACTAAATATTTCATAAGCAAATACTAAGGCTGGAAATAAGGTAATACTTTTTACAAATAGATGGACTTTGTAATTTTTAAAACTTGTTTCATTATTTTCCATTTTTCTTCTATTGAATAAATAGAAACCTAAAATGGTATTTCCTACTATTAAAACAAGCATTTCTATTATAGTATTTTTATTCATTAGATTGATATCATTATCATTATTAGCTAAATCTTTAAAGATACTATATGGCATAGGATAAGTTTGATTTTTAATTGTTTTTTGAGCTGATATTGTGTAAGTATCATTCTTTTTATCTTTTTTACATGTTTCGTCATAACATTCATAATTATCAGGAATACAACTATTACTTTTACATTCAACTTTAATGATAGTAGGAGCATCAAATACTTGATTATTAAAAGTATAATCATGTATAAATGGTACTATTATTAGTAAAATACCAGTTACTATTAATTGAGTTATAGCGTTTCCTGAAATGCTCATAGCTAAATTAGTTAAGGTAAAAATATAAGTATAGGCAATCATCCATATTAAGAAGAAGTCGATTATCATTTTGATTGGAATTATGAGATTACCACTTAAACTAAGAAGTAAGAGAATTATACTGGTAATTAGATTTAATAAAAATAAAAGAAATACTCCTGTTAATACGTTAGTTATAAAAATAGTTTTACGACTAATTGGCATAGAACAAATAAAGTCTACACTTTTCTTTTTATATATATAATTGAATAAACATAAAGAAATTACTACTGGGATGATACAAAAGAAAATAATATTTACAAATGATATTTCACTAAGACTTAATGGACTTATGGCATATTTAACTAAGTAAAATAACATTAAAGCAGTAAATATTGGAACAATTCCAAGAAATAGTGCTAAAACTCCTTTGGATTTTTTTATATTTTGTTTGGCATATGGTAGATTAAACCATTTTGTTAAATTCATATCCTAGTGCCTCCATTTCATATATAAATACTTCTTCTAAGGTTAAAGGTAGAAAATCTAATATTACTGGATGTAATTTTTCTAATTCAGATTTACTAGCATCTTTATCACCTTTTATAATAATGGTTGCGATACTACCTATTTTTTTGAAACTTAATATATCAAGGTTAGAAAAACTATCCTTAGAAAAATCGTTCTTTAATGATATTTGAACTTTATACATATTGGTTTTTAAGGAATCAATATCGCTTTCAAATAAAATACCTCCATTATATAAAAGTCCTAAATTATCACATATGTCTTCTAATTCTCTTAAATTATGACTTGTCATAATAATGGTTGTTTTGTCATTAGACATTTGGGTCGCTATTATTTTTTTGAAATAATTTCTAATAACAGGATCTACACCATCAAAGGTTTCATCGAAAAACATGTAATTGGCGTGAGTTGATAAAGCCAATATTAATGCACATTGGCGTTTCATTCCTTTAGAAAAAGAAATAATTTTACTATTTAAATCTAGTTTTAGATTGGTAGCTAATTCTTTTAAGTAAGGCATATCAAATTTTTTATAAAGCGCCTGATAAAACTTAGCCATATCATTTAAACTGTAGTTAGGGTAAAAAAATAAATCATCTGGTACAAAAACCATATTTTGTTTTAGTTGTTCGTTATCAGTGATAGTCTCACCATCTACTTTAATAGTTCCATTGTCAGAAATTAAGATACCATTGATAAGTCTTAATAATGTTGATTTACCAGCACCATTAGCTCCAACTAATCCATAAATTGAATTTTCTTTAATATTACAATTTAGATTATCTAGAACTTTTTTCTTATCATATGATTTAGATAAGTTTTTAATTTCTATCATATATCCTCCTTTTATATTGTACTACTTGTAATAGTACAATTACAATTTAATGATATGCTTTATTTAAAGAAATGTCAACTGTTTTTTTAATTTTCACCTAAAAGTTTTTTTAATTTTCACCTAAAAGTAAAACAATAGTAGATTCAGCAGGTGCTCTTTCGCCTGCACTTGGACTTTGATATAAGACTTTAGTTCCACTTTCTACATATTCTATTTTATAGTTAGTTAATAGTTTTTTAGCATCTTTTAAAGTTAAGCCTACTACATTAGGTACTTCATAATAGATTTTATCTTCCCAAGTGTAATCTTTTACTAATTGATCTGATTGTTTTTCTATATCTAGGGCATCAATAATATCTAGTAGGATTTTTCTAGCTATCGGAGTAGTGGTATAACTAGATAATAGTGCGGTATTTTTTGGATTATCTAGAGCTACATATAAAACTGCTTTTGGATCATTAGATGGTACTACAGCCATAAAACTCATAATGTAGTTATTTACTAAGTAACGCCCATTCTCTACTTTTTGAGCTGTACCAGTTTTACCACCAATTCTATATCCATCTATGTAAGCGGCTTTACCACCACCCAAGGCTACTACAGTTTCTAAGGCATATCTCATTTTAACAGAGGTTTCAGGACTAATTGTTTTTCTAACTAAAGTTGGAGTTATGGTTTTTATAATAGTATTGGTTTCTGGTTCTAAATAATTTTTTACAATATATGGTTTATATAGATTGCCACCATTTACTATTGATGATACTGCGGTTACTTGTTGAATTGGAGTTACACTTACTCCTTGACCAAAGGCGGTTGTAGATAATTCCAATTCTCCTACTTTATCTAAATTAAAGATAATTCCTTCTCCTTCACCATTTAAATCAATACCAGTTTTACTACCAAAACCAAATAAATCAAGATAAGAAAAAAGTTTTTCTTTACCTAACATTTGTCCTAATTTTACAAAGCCTGGGTTCCTCGGGTTTTAGTAAGAGATACTTTTGCTTAAAAAAATCATTGTCATAAGACAATTTAGTTAAGTATTTGTGATTTGTTGTAGTATCTATTCTATTCCTGAGTGTTCTACTAGCAGAATTAGAATCACCTTCCTTATATGTATTAAAATCAATTTCTAAATTTCTATCAGGATTTTTAAAATTAAAAATTATTTCTAATTTAATATGTTTACGGTCATTATTAATTTTACTAACAAATACTCTATCAATAAACAAATTAAAATACTTTCCTATATTGGATTTTATATTCATGTTTGGCACTAAATATCTTTTAATTTGTTTTATAATTGAAATATAATAATTTTCATTTTCTTTTTGGGTTTTCAATTTTAAAATTTTATTTTTCAATTCTTCGATTTCAGTAGTAATCTTGATATTTTTCAAAATATATTCCTCATCACTAATCATCTTCCTTAATAGCATATCAAGTAATCTTTCTTTAAATACTTCTTGTTCCGAAAGTTTATATTTTAAATTATCTATATCAAATTTATAATCAATTTCTTTTATTATAGTTTGATAATCTTCTAGTATTTCATTTAATAAAATGTCTTTATTTGATACAAAATCACTTATTACATCTGAAAATATTTCATTCAAATGTTTTTCATATAAAATTGGTGTTTGACAACTTTTAATACCATGTCTTAAGTATTCATTACATTGCCAAACGGGATTCAAACTTCTTTTACCTGTTGCACTTCTAATAAAAGTAGTATTATGTTCTTTACAAAATATTTTAGAAGTATAATTTCTATTTTGTAGATAAAACTCTTTATTTAATACATTTTTATTCCAACGATTATTTCTTTCTTCATATACTCGATTTGCTTTTTCCCATAATTCTTCTGATACTAATGCTGGTATCATACCTTTTTCATCTTTATAAATAACCCATTCTTCTTTTGGTTTATATCTTTTTTTATGAGTTTTATAATCTTCTACTTCTGAAAGATTAGCAGTATAATAGCCTTTATATCTGGGATTTTTCAGCATTTTCTTTAAGGTAACATCACAAAATATTTTTCCTTTTTTTGTATAATAGCCATCTTCTGCTAATTTTTCACCTATTCTAGCAAAACCATATTCTCCCGTTGCATATAATGAAAATAATTTTCTAACTATCGGTGCTTCTTTTTCATTGATTATATATCTCCCGTCTTTTTTAAAATAACCAGTTAATCCACTACCACCTAATTTTCCATCTTTTATACTTCGTCTAATGCCAAATTTAACTCTTTCTGATAATTTTCTAACTTCGTCTTGTGCCATAGATGCCATCAATGTTAATCTAAACTCACTATCAGGATATATAGTATTTATATTGTCAGATATAAAATATACAATAACACCATATTGTAAAAGTAATTGTGTATATTTTATACTATCAATGGTATTACGTGCAAAACGAGATACTTCTTTTGTTACGATCAAATCTATTTTACCTAATCTAGAATCTTCAATCATTTTAAGAAAATTATCTCTTTTGTAAACTTGTGTGCCACTTATTCCTTCATCAGTATAACTAGCTACATGAGTCCAATTTGAAACAGAGTCAATCATATCATTAAAATAATTAATTTGATTTTCCAATGAGTTCAATTGATCATCTTTGTCGGTGGAAACCCTACCATAATCAGCTACTCTTAAATTCAAATCATAAATTGTTTTACCCATCGCTATTTCCTGTCTAACCTTGACTATATCCATACTATATTCCTTTCTTAAAAAATTACTCTTTTAAAGATAAAATTATTTCATCCATTTTTCTTATTAAATATTTTTCCATTCTGTTAAAAATTTCAAATGAAATAATTTTATTTTCATATAATTCTTTATTAAATATCATTCGTAAATTTAAAATAAGATATTCTTTAGGTAATTTTTTTGAATATGTTAATGATTTACGCTCTTCAATTAATTTCAAAAAAATCCTCCTCTCATTTAAGAATATTAATTTTTAGCGAAAAAAAGAACTCAATTTGAGTTCCTTTCTATTAAGTTAATAAATTCAATATTTTCTTAAACTGAGCTTTTAAATCTGAAAAAGATAATTTTTGAAATATAAAAACTAGGTAAATCTTAGATGAAACAACAATTGAGAAAGCACTTAAGTTACCAACACGCATTAATATATTTGAATATTATGAATATCAGTCAGTAAACATTTAAGAAAAAAGAATGATTGAATTCATTCCTTTTTTTCTTAAACAATATCAATGTCATCATTTGTTTTAGTTTCAGCATTTTCTTCATTTGTTGATGTTACATAAACCGAGCTAAGTTGTTCATTCTTTTTATATACCAAGTTTTCCTTATTTATGTCTATCTCACTTAATTTTTTACTCATATCGAAAAACTCATTTGGTATATCTCCCATTGATTTTTCATCTTTTATAGTTTCATTATTACTATAATCTTTATTTTTTGAAAATACAGAATCAAGTTTTCGTTTTATTTGATCTTTACTAAATGGCTTGGATATATAATCAACAAAACCTTCGCTAATATATTTTTCTTTTGCTCCGGCTACTGCATCAGCTGTTAGAGCTATTGTTGGGGTATTAAAGTTAGGATTTTCTTTTAATTTTGCCATAGCACTTTCACCACTCATTTCTGGCATCATTATATCCATTAAAATCAAATCATACGTATTTCCAGCATTAATTTTTTCTATACATTCTAATCCATTGTATGCTTCATCTATTATGAAATTAAAGTCTTGAATAGCACGACGAGCAACTTTTATATTTAATTTATTATCATCTACTATTAATATTTTTTTATTGGCAAAAGAATTATTTGCATCTTCTTCTATTTTAGATTTATTCATATATAATTTCTCTGACATAGTTAATAATTCTTTTTCGGTAACCGGTGGAGATATCTTACTTATTTTTTGTGGAATTTGAACCACAAATATTGAGCCTTTGCCAAACTGTGATTGAACGTTTATTTTTCCACCCATCATTTCAACTAAACTTTTTGTAATAGCAAGCCCTAGTCCTGTTCCTTCAGTAGTTGTATTTTTTTCTATATCAAGTCTTTCAAATTTAGTAAATAGTTTATTTATATACTCTGCTTTTATACCTCTGCCAGTATCTTGAACCGTCATCAATAACATACATGTATCATTTTGATTAATACATTTAACGTTCAGATTTACCTCACCTTTTTCGGTATATTTAAAGGCATTTGATAAAAGATTATTAAGTATTTGTTTAACATGCGTTTTATCTCCAATAAGTTCATATGGTAAATCTTCAGCAATACTTGTTTTAAAGTCAATTGGCTTTTCACCTATTCTAGTTGCATTGATCTTGGAAAGAACTTCTATTGTTTCTCTTGGATTATATACCACATTAGTAATCTCCATTTTCTGACTTTCTATTTTATTAATATCCAAAATATTTCCAACTATTTCAAGAAGTGTTTGAGAAGCCGCTATAACATCTTGAGAATTTTCTAAAACTTCTGGTGGAATTCTATCCTTATAATTTAAGTTATCCTCTGATAATCCTACAATAGCATTAAGTGGAGTTCTTATTTCATGTGACATACTACTTAAAAAATCACTTTTAGCGTAATTTGCTTTTTCAGCCTGATTTTTAGCTATTTCCATTTCTCTTAGCATTTTAAGATCTGGATTTTCTATCGTAAAGTACATAACTAAGCAAATTATAGTTTCGGCATAAGTTAATAGTAAAAGTTGCGGATAAGTTTTTTGAATGGCAATAGAAATTGTTCCGATAATAAGAAATAAAAATACTGGTAAATATTTTTTATTTCTTAGATTTTTAACGTTTCTTAGTAAAGTATACATTATTACTAATACATAAAGCATACTTATAAAATATGAAAAATTAACACTTAAACCTTGAGTATAATGTATTTGAAAATTATTTTTGATAACTACTTCAATTGGTAATAAATATATAATCAAGATAGTTAATGACAATAAAAGTATATGGATAGTCTTAAGTAATTTATTTGAGTAAGAC
>CAKPAQ010000041.1 GCA_934133015.1 uncultured Bacilli bacterium
TGTCATATGCCACTATAATCGCCCTCTTGCCATCAGTTCATGGAAAAGATACACTTTAATGTGATAAATTTCGGCAATCCTCTTGTAAAGTCTCGTGCCTTCATGCTATAACGTGTGTACACACTCTTAGGGTACGGTTTCTTTCTGGTAGTCAGTAGATAACAAATATAAAAAAATAGGTATTGTTTCAAAAAATACTATACTTAATTTAGATAAACCACATATTAAAAATACTAGTGATATTTATTTTAAAATAGCTGATAGCTCTTATTATATAGATTATTTAGATATTTCTAAGAGTAGTAATAAAAATATAGATACAAGTTATGATAATTACATAGCTACTAAGAAAATTACTACTAATCCTACAATATTATATCAAGATAATAAAGTTATCTTTAATATTGGAGAAGAACATAGCTTTGATGTTTTAAAAGTAGATAATGAACTTTATTATGTTAAATATTTAGATAATATTTATACTATTAAAAATAATTATAGTATTAAAGAAAAAGATTCTAATGATACTTTAAAAGAAATTAGTATTCTTAATTTAAATGATGATGTTACTAATAGTAAATTAATAGAAGTTTTGAATTTACTAAAAAACAATAACTATAATACTATTAATATAAATGATTTTAAATTATGGGTAACTGGTAAGGTATCTTTACCTAGTAATGTAGTATTACTTATTACTTCGAATAAAGACTTATCTGATACTAATTTTATAATTAATAATAATTTAGATGATTTATCATTTATAACAGGAGATAGTAAAGTTAAAGTAGGAGATACTACTTACTATAAATATGAAATTTATAATACAACTGATATTAATCGTATTAGTGATATGCTTAAAGGAATAAAAGAAGTTAAAATAGAAAATCAAAAGGTAGCAGTTCTTAATTATCATTTCTTTTATGATAGTGATACAGAAGTATGTGATGAGATAATTTGTATATCTAATAATAATTTTAGAAGTCAACTTGACTATTTGAAAAAAAATAATTTTAAAACTTTAACGATGGCAGAATTTAATGATTTTATGGATGGAAAGATAACTATTCCTGAAAAATCAGTTTTAATTACAATAGATGATGGGGCTGCAGGTACTTTTAATCATTTACCTAGTATCTTAGATGAATATCAAATGCACGCTACTTTGTTTTTAATTACAGGTTGGTGGGATGTTCAAAGATATAAATCATCATCTTATTTAGAAATACAATCTCATGGAGATGAACTTCATCATAGTAATTACTGTGATAAATTTGGATGTGGTTATAAATCATTGAAATTAAGTCAAGATGAACTTAAAGAAGATTTACTAAAATCAATTTCTAAAATTGGAACTAATTTGGCATTCTGTTATCCTTTTTATCAGACTAATACAAATTTAGTTAATGCAGTAAAGGATAGTGGCTTTAAATTAGCCTTTGTAGGAGGAAATAAAAAAGCTAGTAGAAATAGTAATAAGTACTATATTCCTAGATATATAATTTATAAAAATACAAGTTTAGATAGCTTTATTAAAATGGTTAATTAGTAGGTGAAGTATGGAAGTAATAAGATTTAATAATGTTAGTAAAATAATTAGGGATAATGTAATTTTAAGAAATATTAATGTATTTTTATATAATAATAGAATAATTGGTTTGCTTGGTCCAAGTGGTAGTGGCAAAACAGAAATGATAAGTTTAATTATGGGACTTTCTAGTCCAACTATTGGTTCTATTACAGTAAATGAAGAAACACCTAGTGTTTGGTGTCACCAATTTGTATCTTATTTACCTCAAAAAGTTAAATTGAACTTAAATATTGATTTAAATGAATTGATAGATATTCATGCAGAAAAACATAATGATTTTGATAAAAAGATTGCCTTACATTTGTCTAATATCCTTAAATTACAGTTGGATAAGAATATCTTAAAAATGACTAAGCTAGAAAAACAAATTGCTCAATTTATGCTTGTGATGAGTAGAAGTTGTTTGATTTATATATTAGATGAACCTTTAAGTAGTGCTGATGTTGATACTAGAAATACTATTTTAAAATTAGTACTTGATAACTATAAAAGTAATTGTACTATTATTATTTCAACTTCTAGAATTGATGGTATAAAAGAAATTATTGATGATGCGATAGTACTAAAACAAGGAAAAATAATAATAAAGGGTAGTGTCGATAATTTAGAAAAAAGAACTAAAAAAGATTTTGTTGAAATTTATAAGAGCAGATTGTAATGCTCTTTTTTTTAATTTTACTTGAATTTTTATAATCTTTGTGGTATAATAGCGCTCATATAAAAGAGGGGTGGAAGTATGGAAGAATTTAATGTAGTTGAATTTTTAAAATACTATATGGGCAAATTTATTTTTGTCATATTATTTATTGTTATGGGCGTAGTTGGTAGTTATGTATATACTTATTATATCCAAGTGCCAATTTATCGTTCACAAACTAGTTTAGTTCTTACTAAAACAAATGGTAGTACAACTATTACTCAAAATGATATCAATTTAAATAAAAACTTAGTTTCTACTTATCGTGAAATTATTCAAAGTAGGCGTATTCTTGACAAAGTTATTAAGAACTTAGATTTAGATGTTGACTATAAAGAATTAGCTCGAAATGTATCAGTTGATAGTGTTAATGATACAGAACTTATTGTTATATCTGTTTATAATAAAGATAATAAATTAGCTAAAAAGATAGCTGATGAGATAGCTAATGTATTTAAAACAGAAATAACCACAATATATAATATTGAAAATGTTAGTATTATAGATAAAGCTTTAGTAAGTAATACTTCATACAACGTAAATGTTGTTAAACAATTTATTCTTGGTGCCGGTATAGGATTTGTTTTAAGTAGTTTAATCCTTTTAATTAGATTTTATTTAGACGATACAGTTAAAAATGAAGAAGATATCGAAAAGAAACTTGGTCTTTCAGTTCTTGGTAGAGTACCAAAATATAAGAATAAAAAGGGTGATAAATAATGAAGAATGAACTTATTATAAATAGTGATCCTAAATCAGCAATGAGTGAAGCTATTCGTACACTTAGAACAAATTTACAATTTTCATCAATTGATAAGAAAATAAAAACAATACTTGTAACTAGTAGTATACCTGGTGAAGGTAAGAGCTTTATTACTGCTAACTTAGCAGTAGCTTTTGCTAATAGTGGTAGTAGAGTATTATTAGTTGATTGTGATATTCGTAAAGGAAGACAACATAGAATATTTTCTTCACATAATAAAAAGGGTTTATCTAATTTATTATTAGAAGATATTAAAACAACATATCAAGATTATATTGAAGAAACAGTAATAAAAAACTTATCTATAATGTATAAAGGTATGACTCCACCAAATCCTAGTGAGTTATTAAACTCTGATAAAAATAAACAATTAGTTTCATTATTAGCAGAAAATTATGATGTAGTTATTTTTGATGGGGCACCTATTGCCAATCTTCCAGACTCATTAATTATGAGTACTTTAGTAGATGGTGTCATTATTGTAACAGCATGTAAAGAAACACCTTTATCGTTATTAGAAGATACTAAAAAGAACTTACTTAATGTAAATGCTAATATTTTAGGAGTAGTTTTAAATAGAGCTAGTACCAAAAAGAATAAATATTATGGTAATTATTATGAATAAAATGATAGATTTACATAATCATATATTGCCTATGGTAGATGATGGTAGTAGAGATATTGATGAGGCAATAGAAAGTATAAAATATTTAAAAAGTAGAGGTATAACTGATATAGTTCTTACTTCACATTATATTGTTGATACTAGTTATTGTAAAACAGTTTCTGAAAGAGAGAAAATACTTGATGAGTTAAATAAAAAAATTGATAATGATACAAATCTTTATTTAGGAAATGAAGTTTATGCAGCTGATTATAAGACATTACTTTCACTTTTAAAAGAAAATAAAATTACAACTTTAAATAAGAGTAAATATTTACTTATTGAATTTCCTATGAATCAAGTTCTTAATCGAGTTGACCTTTTATTATGTGAATTGAATGCTAATGGTATTATTCCAATAATTGCGCATCCTGAACGATATAGTATTTATAAAAAACACCCTGAAAAAATTTATAAATTATTAGAATATAATTGTTTATTACAATGTAATTTAGGTAGTATTAGTGGGCAATATGGTAAACAAGCTAAAAAATGTGTAAAATGGTTATTGAAACATGATTTAGTATTTGTCTTAGCTACTGATTATCATCATATAGGAAAAAAAGATTATATAAGTAAAGCCTTTAAAAAATTAAAATGGGTTATTTCAAAAAATAAAATAGAAGAATTAACATATATAAATCCCAAGAAAGTTTTAGATAATAAGTAGAATCATTAAAATAACACAATTTTATTCGTTGTGTTATTTTCTTTTCTTTGGTAGTTGTGTTATAATTAAAAAGCTAGAGGTGTAAATAATGAAAGAATTATTTGATAGATTAAGTATAAAACCTAATAATATTAAATTGTATGAACTTGCTTTTTCACACTCTTCTTATGTAAATGAAAAACATTTAAAATCAGATTATGAGAGATTAGAATTTTTAGGAGATGCAGTTCTTGATTTGGTTATGAGTGATTACTTATACAATAATTTTAATGAAAAAGAGGGTAGTATGACAAAGATGCGTGCTAGTTACGTATGTGAAAATGCTTGTTATACTTATGCTTTTGATTTAGGATTTAGTAATTATATAAAAGTTGGTCATGGTGAAGAATTAGAAGGTGGACGCTTTAAAAAAGTAATCTTAGCTGATATTTTTGAAGCTTTTATGGGGGCAATTTATCTTGATTTAGGATATGATACTGTAAAAAGAGTTATTCTTGAAGTAATTACACCTTACGTAGAGGATGACAATATAGTTTTCTTTGAAGATTATAAAAGTGCTTTACAAGAATTGGTTCAAACTGATAAAAGATCATTACATTATGAACTTATAAAAGAAGAAGGACCATCTCATGCTAAAAAGTTTACTATAGAAGTTCAAATTGATAATGTTACTTATGGTATAGGTGAAGGAAATAGTAAAAAAGATGCTGAACAAGAAGCAGCAAGAGATGCTTTAAAAAAACTAGTTACTTTTAAATAAACTTACTAAAATAAAAAACAAAATAAGATGAAAGGAGATGTAATATTTTGAGTAAGATTAAAGTGTTTAGTCTAGGTGGACTAAATGAAAATGGAAAAAATATGTATGTTGTAAATGTTGATGATAAACATATATTTGTATTTGATGCGGGTTTAAAATATGGAAATAGTAAAATGTTAGGAGTTGATTATATTGTTCCTAATATTGATTATTTAGTTCAAAATAAAGATAAAATAGAAGGAATATTTTTAACTCATGGACATGATAGTAATATGGGTGGAATTAGTGATGTATTGTCAGTATTACCAGATGTTACTGTTTATGCAACTAAGTTTACTATGGAAATAGTTAAGACTAACTTATTAGAGTCTGGTATTAAAAAGGCTAAATTAAAAGAAATTAGACCACATTCTAAGTTAGTATTCAAAGATAATTTGACTATTTTCCCGATAAGTATAACTCATTCTATTCCTGATAGTGTTGCTTATGTTTTATATACTAAAGATGGGGCAATTGTTTATACAGGAGATTTTGTATTTGATTCTACAATGATGGGTCCTTATAAGACTGATATTGGTAAACTTGCTTATGTAGGTAAACAGGGAGTTTTATGTTTATTATCTGAGTCTATTTATGCTGAGAAAAAAGGACATACTTCACCTAATAATAGAGTACATGAATTTATTAATGAAGTATTAAATAAAAATGAAGATCGTATTATTGCGACAATTTTACCTGCACATATATATCGTGTTCAAGAAATATTTAATGAAGTTATGAAGACTCATCGTAAAATAGTCGTTATGGGTAAGGGATTACAAGAACTTATTAATAAGGCTATTGAAATGAAATATTTGACAATAGATAGTGATCGTATTGGGGATTTATCTAATTTAAATGATAAAGGTGTAGTTGTTTTAATATCTGATGAAAAGGAAAAACCTTTTGCCAATTTGGAAAGAATTGTAAAAGGATTTGACAAGTATATTAAGCTAAAAGAAACTGATACTATTTTTATTACAGAACCTAGTTATGATGGTATTGAAAAAAGACTTGCGGTTATAGTAGATGATATTGCTAGAATTAATGTTAATGTGGTATGTTTGTCTAGTAAAAAGCATTTACTTCATCATGCTTCTCGTGAGGATTTAATGCTTATGATAAATTTAATGAATCCTAAGTATTATTTTCCAGTAAAAGGAGAATATCGTCATCAATATATGAATGCTGAGGTTGCAGAAGAATTGGGAATTCCTAAGGAAAACATTATATTAAAACAAAATGGGGATGTTGCTTTATTTGTTGATGGTATTTTAACTGATTCAAAAGAAAGAATACCAGTAGATGAAATCTTAGTAGATGGTAAGAATCAAGGAGATATTGGTGAACTTGTTTTAAAAGATCGTGAAATGCTTGGTGAAAATGGTATCGTTATAATAAGTGCTACTTTAGATAGAGAAACTAAAGAAATATTGGCAGGTCCTAGTATTTTGACACGTGGGTTTATCTTTGTTAAAGAAAATCAAGATATGATAGATCAAACAAGAGAAAAGTCATTAGAAATTATTAAGGCTAATATTGATGAAAAAATAAAAAGGGTAGATTATACTAAAATAAAAAATGAAGTTAGAGAACAACTTGGTAAGTATTATTATCAAGAAACAGAATGTAAACCTATGATTATTACGGTTATTCAAGAAGTTTAATAGCCAATGTTATTAACTTAAGAAAAAATATTTTAAACTAGGATTGAATTTTAATTTAATTCTAGTTTTTTGAATTTTAAGGCAAAGTATCCTTTAACCAAAAATGAATAGGCCTTTTAATCAAAATGCTATACCATCAATTTCCTATAATTTAAGTCTATTATTTTCTTTTTATTTATAGTAAATTTTGATAAAAACTAGATAGTATTATTTACTTATTCTCTAATCTGAATTGCAATCATTAATTGCAAAAAATATATAAAATAATTGTAATATAAAAAGAGTTATGATAGAATTGATTTGTAAAATAAACTAGAAGGAAGGTATATTTGTGAAAAGAGATAATAAAAAGAAAGCTCTGG
>CAKPAQ010000042.1 GCA_934133015.1 uncultured Bacilli bacterium
ACAGATAGTACTTATACAAAATATTGGGATAAATATACATCTACTACTGTAACACAATATAATAATAGAATATTAGGAGATGCGACTGGTGAGATGGGACCATTTGGTAGTGAAAAAGATCCAGATGGTGGTACTAGAAATAAATCAAGTTGGTATGGAGATTTCGCCTACTTCGTGTATTCGTCTAATCCTTGGTTCTTCCGCGGTGGCGATTGGTACGCTGGTTCTGAGTCTGGTGCATTCGCGTTCGGCTACCATACTGGTGGGACTCACACTAGCCTTTCGTTCCGTGTGGTTTTAACACCATCTAAATAATAAAATAAACCTATATCAAACAATTATAAAAACAAAAGAGAACTGAAATGATAAATTCTAAAAAGTTCTCTTTTTCTTATGTAAAAGTTTGCCTATTTACTTTATTAAAAAAGTCATATATTGTATAATTATATTGAGGAGTAGAGAACATGATAAATATAGATAACTTAAATGATAAACAAAGAGAAGCTGTTATGCAAACAGAAGGACCACTTCTAATTCTAGCCGGTGCAGGGAGTGGTAAAACCAAAGTACTAACAACAAGAATTGCTTACCTAATTGATGAAAAAAACGTAAGCCCATTTAATATTTTAGCTATTACATTTACTAATAAAGCAGCTAAAGAAATGCAAGAAAGATTACTGAATCTAATTGGTGATGAAGCTAAATGTATTCAAGTATCAACATTCCATTCCTTTGGTCTAAAGATTCTTAGAGAAAATTATGAACTACTAGGATATGATAAAAACTTCTGTATCATGGATAGTGATGATTCTCTAACAGTTATAAAGAAAATATTAAAAAATATGGACTTAGATCCCAAACAATATAATCCTAAGGCTATAAAAAATAAAATAAGTGGCTGTAAAAATGAACTAATGACACCAACAATGTACGAAAGATATGCCACCACTGATTTTGAAAAAATAGTTTTACAAGTATATGGAGCATACGAAAAGAAATTAAAAGATAATAATTCCATCGATTTTGATGACTTATTAATACTTCCAATTAAACTATTCAAAGACAATGAAGATGTCCTAGATAAATATCAAGAACACTATAAATATATTTTAATAGATGAGTATCAAGATACAAATGAAGCCCAATATATATTAACCAAAATGTTAAGTAGTAAATATAGAAATATTTGTGTAGTTGGTGATGAAAACCAATCAATTTATTCCTTTAGAGGTGCCAATTATCGAAATATTCTAAATTTTGAAAAAGATTATAGTGAAGCAGTTACCATCAAACTAGAACAAAATTATCGTTCTACCCAAAATATCCTAAATGCTGCTAACCAAGTAATAAAAAACAATCAAAATAGAAAAGATAAAAACTTATGGAGCGATAAAGGAGCCGGTGAAAAAATAACATATTACCGCGCTAATGATGAAAAAGATGAAGCTCATTATGTATCAAGTTCTATAAAAAAATTAATAAATGATGGTAAAAGTCCTGATGAAATAGCCGTTCTTTATCGAACTAATGCCCAATCAAGAACATTAGAAGAAGAATTACTAAAAGCTAATATTCCATATCGTATTGTTGGTAGCTTATATTTCTATGGACGTAAAGAAATTAAAGACTTAATGGCTTATTTAAGACTCATCTATAATGAAAAAGATGATATTTCTCTAATGCGTGTTATTAATACCCCTAAAAGAGGAATTGGTCTTAAAACAATCCAAAACTTATCTGCTATAGCTGAAATAGAAGGAAAAAGTATGTATGAATCAATTACTTCTGGTAAAGAATTAGATTTTAAACATACAATTGAAGATTTAAAGAAAGTATCAGAAAGTATTACTTTAACAGAGTTAGTAGATAAAGTATTAGATACAACTGGTTTAAGAAAAGAACTAGAAGATGAAAAGACATTAGAAGCAGATATAAGATTAGAAAACTTAGAGGAATTCAAAACTGTAACTAAAGCTTTTGAAGAAAGAGATGGTGTCATTTCTCTAGAAGATTTCCTATTTGAAGTAAGCTTAGTTAGTGATAGAGAAGAGTATAAAGATGCTAGAAACAAAGTAAGTTTAATGACAGTCCATTCTGTTAAAGGATTAGAATTCGATGATGTATTTGTAGTAGGAATGGAAGAAGGAATATTCCCACATATGAATTCATTAATGGATAATCAAGAATTAGAAGAAGAAAGAAGACTTGCTTATGTCGCTATTACTAGAGCTAAAGAAAAATTACATTTAATAAATGCTAGACAAAGAATGCTCTTTGGTAAAGATCAAATAAATCCACCCAGTAGATTTATCAGTGAAATTGATGATGACCTATTAGAAAAGAATAAAAAAGAGGAAAAACAGGAAGTTCATCTAAATAAAGAAGATAAATTTTATTCCGAAGATGTATCTTGGCAGGTTGGTGATTATGCATATCATGATATCTTTGGTGCTGGCCGCGTAGTTGAAGTAACTAATACATTAATTAGCATAGCGTTTAAAAGCCCATATGGTATCAAAAAGCTAATGAAAAATCACAAAAGTATTAAAAAAGTGTAAATAAATAGGAGAATAGTAGTATGAAAGAAATAGTAGATGTAAAAGAAACAATTGAATCTGGATCAATATTAACAGTATTTGGAAATGATGGCTATTGTGCTTGCTTAACACGATATGATGGTAGAGTCTTAGAAGATGTTCACGAAGTTAAAATAGGGCACTTTTTAGAACATTTACCTAATATAAAAGAAATAATAAAAATAGATAGATATCTAAAAATTGAATATGACATTCTTAAAAAAGTATATCAAAGTGCTATAATGCATCAAATAAGAAGAGGCGGATACAAAGAAGAATTTAGTGAAGAAACAATAGCCGATTTTAGTATTAAAAGTTCAAATTTAGAAGAAGGTTTAATTAGTTTAGATACTAAAATAGCTAATAATGGTAAAACTAATAATAACCCAGTAAAACAAAAAATACTATAGTTATGAGAGGAAGATAAAATGAAAGAAAAAGAATTAACCCTTTTGATTATGGCCGCAGGTATGGGAAGTAGATTTGGCGGATTAAAACAAGTAGAGCCATTTGGAAAGGATAACGAATTTCTACTAGACTATTCAATTTATGATGCCAAAAAAGCAGGTTTCAACAAAGTAGTGTTTATCATTAAAGAAGAAAACCTTGATTTATTCAAAGAAACAGTTGGAAAAAGAATAGAAGATAAAATAAAAGTTGAATATGTTTTTCAAAAACAAGATACTATTCCTAGTTGGGTATCTATACCAAAATCAAGGATAAAACCATGGGGAACTGCTCATGCGATTTTAGCTGCTAAAGATAAAATAGATGGACCTTTTGCGGTTATCAATGCTGATGACTTTTATGGAAGAGATGCCTTTATAGTTATTGCTGACTTTTTAAAAAATATGGATAACCATAGTTATGCCTTAGTTGGATATAAAGTGGAAAATACCTTAACTGAAAATGGTGCGGTTAAGCGTGGTGTTTGTATAACTGAAAACAATAAATTATTAAAATTAGTGGAAAGTAATATTGAAAAAACAAATGGCATAATAACAGCGACTCCTCTAAACAATGAACCATCATTTATAGTAGATAGTAATACCTTAGTATCAATGAATTTATTAGGCTTTGATTCAAGTGTTTTCAATTACATCGAAGATAAAATGGAACTGTTCTTTAAAGAAAATATCCAAAACTTAGAAAAATGTGAATTCCTAATTCCTGACATCTTAACTATGGCTATAAAAGAAAACTTCAAAACTGTTGATATCTTAAAAACTAATGCCAAATGGATAGGAGTTACCTATAAAGAAGACAAAGAATTTGTTCAAAAAAGCATCAATAATTTAATTAAAGAAGGAGAATATCCACCAAAATTGTGGAAAAAATAAAATGAAGAAAAGAATTATAATACTATTAATTATCTTTATAATAAGTGCGACTATAATATACTTTGTTACTAAACCAAAAATTGAAACTTGGGAATATAATAAACTACCTAACAACTATACAATTGAAAAAATAACTGATACTAAAATTATAATTAAAAAAGATAATAAAAAACTAACCAATATAGACAATTATATTTCTGAATATAAATATGGAAATAGATATATTTCTTTAAAGTGTTTAGAGTCTAAAAAAAATAATATAATAGTGAAATTTTATATTATTGATACTGCCAATGATGATACTTATGGTCCATATTATACTGAATCTACCTATTTAGAAGTAGAAAAGAAAATAATTGATGAAGAACAAAATACTTGGATAGCTACTACTATTAATCCAAATAAATAATGGTGATACGATGGAAAGAAAAAATGGGTATATAGATTTAGATAAATTATTTAGTGAAAATGATACTGATATAAAATTTTTAAACTTTACATCAGAGTATATTAATTTTAATTTTAAGATAAATAATCAAGAATACTTTTTTAAGTATAAGAAAAATATCTCACCATATAGTGAGTTAATTGCTGCTGAATTAGCTAATGATTTTGGAATAAAACATGTAGATTATGATTTGGCAAGTTATGGTGATTTTAAAGGTATTGTTTCTAAAAACTTTAGACAAAAAGATAAACAATATATTACAGGTGAAGAATTATTAAATAGTATTTACAACACTAGTAATTTTAATTAACGCAATAATCTTGAAAGTATTTGGAATGCCTTAGAAATATATTATAAAGGTAATCAATACAAAGATATAAATATTAAAAACATAATGGCCAGCCTAGTTAGTCTATCAATATTTGACACTATTATTTGTCAAGATGATAGAGCGTCATGTAATTGGGAAATTGAAACTGACTCTACCGGTCTTGCTTCTCTTGCACCTATTTTTGATAATGAACAAATTGCCACAACTTCAGGAAGTAATGCCAAAGTTTCATTATTAACCGAAGACACAACCGTTAATAAGGGTAATCTGTTTACTAACTTACAACTTTTTTTAAATATCAGCTCCAGTGAATATTATTATCAAATAAAGGACAAGTTGTGGATAATTAGTGATTCAAACTTAGATAAAGTATTTACAAGAATAGAAAATAAAACTTCATATCCATTGCCAGATGATGTGAGAGATTACTTTAAAATAGAATATAGATATCATAAAAGTAAAATTGAATATATACTTAATACCTATGAAACCAATCAAAGAAAGAGATGAGAAAAATGAAAGAGAAAATTGATGAACTAGTTAAAATCTTAAATGAAGCTAATTATAATTATCATGTTTTAGATAATCCAACTATCACTGATCAAGAATATGATAATTTATTTAGAGAACTTCAAATATTAGAAGAAAAATATCCTGAATTAGTAAAAGATGATTCTCCTACTCATCGTATAGGTGGAGTAGTATTAGATGAATTTCAAAAAGTTACTCATAAGATTCCAATGATGTCTTTAGGTGATGTCTTTAATGAAGATGAAATTAGAGCATTTGATGCTAGAATAAAAAAAGAAGGAATAAACCCTCAATATGTATGTGAATTAAAAATAGATGGTTTAAGTGTTTCTCTTCATTATGAAAAAGGAAAATTAGTAACAGCTGCCACTCGTGGTAATGGTACAGTTGGAGAAAACATTACAAATAATGTAAAAACTATTAAAACTGTTCCTCTAACATTAAAAGAAAAAATAGATATTGAAGTTCGTGGAGAAATCTATATGAGTAAAGAAACTCTTAAAAAACTAAATGAAGAAAGAAAAGAAAAAAATCAATCACTTCTCCAAAACTGTCGTAATGCCGCAGCTGGTTCAATTAGACAGTTAGATTCTAAAATAGCTGCTTCTCGTAAATTAGATTGTTGGATATATCATTTACCAAATCCAGAGGATTATGGTATTAAAACTCATTGGGAAGCACTAGAATTTATGAAAAAACTAGGTTTTAAAACTAATCCTAATAATCTATTAGTAACTGATGTTACAGGTATCTTAGACTATATTAAATATAAAGGTGAAGAACGACCTCATCTTGCTTATGATATTGATGGTGTAGTAGTAAAAGTAAATAGTTTGGATGAACAGAAAAAGTTAGGTTTCACTGCTCATCATCCAAAATGGGCCATTGCTTATAAGTTTCCAGCAGAAGAAGTATTAACTAAGTTAAAAGATATTATTTTTACGGTTGGTAGAACTGGTCAAATAACCCCCAATGCTGTTTTAGAGCCAGTTATAGTAGCTGGTTCAACTATATCACGTGCTACTTTACATAATGAAGATTATGTCATAGCTAAAGGTTTAAAAATAGGTGATACCGTTTCTATTCATAAAGCAGGTGATGTTATCCCCGAAGTTGGTGAAGTAAAACTTGATAGACGTACAGGTAAAGAAAGAGATTTTCAAATGATTACTAGATGTCCTATGTGTAATGAACCAATCTTTAAAAAAGAAGGACAAGTTGATTATTTCTGTATTAATCCTCATTGTCCAGCTAGACACATTGAAGGACTATGTCATTTTGTATCTAGAAAAGCTATGAACATAGATGGTCTAGGTGATAGAATAATAGAAGATTTTTACAACTTAAAATATATTAAAGATATTACTGATATTTACAAACTTGATCGTTATCGTGATGAATTAACTGAACTTGAAGGTTATGGTAATAAGTCAATTGATAATTTGATTGAAGCAATTAATAATTCTAAAAATAATTCACTAGAGAGATTATTATTTGGCTTAGGTATTCCTAATGTTGGTGAAAAAACATCTAAAATATTAGCTATGCGTTATGAGAACTTAGATAGATTAATGAATACTAGTTTTGAAGAATTAAATCAAATACCAGATATTGGTGAGATAATTGCGAAAAGTATTGTTGATTTCTTTAAAAATGAAAAAAATATTAATATCATCAATGAACTAAAAAAATTAAATGTAAATATGGAATATACTGGACCTAAAATAGAAATAAATGAAAACTTTAATGGTAAAACCTTTGTTATTACAGGTACACTTACTAAATATACAAGAGATGAAGTAGAAGAAAAAATAGAAAATCTTGGTGGCAAAACTTCTTCTTCTGTTAGTAAAAAGACTAGTGCTGTTATTGTTGGCGAAAATCCTGGAAGTAAA
>CAKPAQ010000043.1 GCA_934133015.1 uncultured Bacilli bacterium
CTGTTAACAAAAAATACTTGACACCTATAAAATATTAATATATAATCTAGTTATGTGTTAGAAATGGAGGGAAAAATATGGCAGTTAAATTAAGACTTACAAGAATGGGATCTAAAAAAAGACCTACATATCGTATTGTAGCTAGTGATTCTAGAGTTAAAAGAGATGGTAAATACTTAGAATTAGTTGGAACTTATAATCCAATCTCTAAAGAAACTAAAGTAAATGAAGAAGTAGCACTTAAATGGTTATCTACAGGTGCTCAACCATCTGATACAGTAAGAAGTTTATTCAGTAAAGCTGGAGTTATGAAAAAGTTTGCTGAACAAAAACAAGGTAAATAATTATGGATTTAGTGCAGTTAACAGAGTTTATTGTTAAATCTTTAGTTGTAAATGAAGAAAATGTATCAGTAAAAGAATTTGAAAGTGATGAAGAAAACACTGTTCTTATTCAAGTTTTAGTAGATAGTGAAGATATGGGTAGAATCATTGGAAAAGGTGGAAAAATAGCTAATGCTGTTAGAATATTAATCCAAGCTAGTAGCTATATCAAAGATAATAAAAAAATCAAAATTAATATCGATAGTTTTTAGAAGTAGTCGGAACTGCTTCTTTTTTTTAGAATAAAGTACTTATTTTATATAAAATATCAGTTATAAAAAGTATTAATAAAATATTAGTTATTAATTTAGGAATTTTTGGAACTATAAAATTAATTATAGGCTTTAACAAATAAATAACTATTATACTAGTTATACCCCAGGTTGTTGCCATTTCTAAAGAAGTATAAATTCCAATATTAAACTTATGATACTTGTAGTCCCAAAATATACGTTTAAATATAAGTTGAATTAAATAACCACCAATTACTTCAGTTACTGCTAGTACAATGCTGCAACAAATGAATAAAATAATTGGATATATAAACCTGTTAACTTTTATCTTTTTTCTTAATAATTTATCAATTAATAAAATAATAACAACACCAATACCATAAATAGGAGTCCAATAACCATTTAAAATTCCACTTTCATAATTAGGGTGTAGTAAAGTTTCTAAAAAATAGCCTAGAATAGAAAAAACAAAAAAAGTATTAAAATAATAGTACATATAATCACCATTATTAGTTTAATCAGTTAATAAAAAAGTATAATTATAATAACGATGTATAACTAAAAAATTATTGACATACAATAGTAAATGAATTATAATTTAAGCATCGACTAGGAAAAAGAGGAGTAGTATTGTCACTTTTATTAAGCGAGTTAGGTATGGTGGAAGCTAACATAAAATACAATATGAAAAACACTTTGGAGTTATCTATGTGAACAAAGTAGCATAGTTCGGAAGTAAACCGTTATCATATTACTAGATTTAAATAGAATCGAAAGTGATCATAGAAATATGATAATTAGGGTGGTACCGCGGATTTAACAGTAATTCGTCCCTTTAGGGATAAGTTACTGTTTTTTTATTTATTTAAATAGGAGGATGTTATGGGAAAATTTACTAAAGAAATGGTTGATGATTATGCAGAAAAACTTTCAATTGGTTTAACCGAAGAAGAAAATCAAATGGTATTAGATGAATTTGAAGTTATTGATAAAAATATTGATTTAATAAATAAAATACCTAATATAAATCAAGTAGAACCAATGACACACTGTTTAGATGATTTTGAGTTCGAACTTAGAGAAGATGAAGCAGAAGAATCAATTGATATAGAAGATTTACTTTCTAACTGTGATGTTTGTACAGACAGGGAAGTTGAAGTACCAAAGGTGGTGGAATAATAATATGTATATGGAAAAAACTATTAAAGAATTACATGAGGATTTAATAAATAAAAAAGTAACTAGTGATGAACTTGTAAAAGAATCACTTGAAAAATCTCATGAAGTACAAGATAAATATAATGCATTTGTTACTATTTTGGATGATGCTAAGGGAGAAGATGTTACAGATAACTTATTATCTGGAATTCCTTATGGAGTTAAGGACAATTATTCAACAAAAGGTATTTTATCTACGGGGTCATCGAATACATTAAAAGATTATGTACCATTTTTTGATGCAACCGCAATAATAAACTTAAAACGCGCAAATGCCGTTATGGTTAATAAAACAGTGATGGATGAATTTGGAATGGGAGGAACTGGAACAACTGGTCATACTGGTGTTGTTAAAAATCCATGGGATAGGACTCGTATGTGTGCTGGATCTAGTGCTGGATCAGCATGTGCAGTAGCTGCTGGGGTATATCCTTACGCAACAGGATCAGATACAGGAGACTCTATTAGAAAACCAGCTGCTTATTGTGGAATAGTTGGATATAAACCAACATATGGAATGATTTCTAGATATGGATTGTTTGCCTTTGCATCAAGCTTAGATCACTTAGGAGTATTATCTAGATGTGTAGAAGATGCCGCTATCGTTGTTGATAATATGAAAGGAATCGACAAATATGATATGACTAGTTGGGATTCAAGTAAAATAAATTTATATAAAGATTTAAATAAAGATGTTAAAGGTAAAAAACTATGTTATATAAAAGAAATATGTGATATAGAAAATTATCCAAATGCAAGTAAGGAACTTAAAGAACATTTAGAAAACTTTAAAGAAAAATTAGAACTTTGTAAAGAACTTGGAATGGAAGTTGATGCAGTATCTATTGATAAAATACTTCTTAATGCACTACCTAGTGTTTATGTAGTTATTTCTTGTGCTGAAGCAACAAGTAATATGTCTAATTTAACTGGATTTATTTTTGGACCAAGAGGAGAAGGAAAATCTTATTTTGAACAAATGAAAGACCATAGAACAAAAGGATTTTCACCACTTATTAAAAGAAGATTTGTAATAGGTTCATATGTACTTCAAAAACAAAATAAAGATAGATATTTCTATAATGCACAAAGAGTTAGAAGACTATTAGTTGATGAATGGAAAAAACTTTATCAAAAATATGATGCTGTAATATTACCGGTTGGTAGTGGACCTGCAAAACATTTAGATGGATCAAAGGATATCCTAGATCATAACACAGCAGCTTTAGAAGAACACTTACAAGTTGGAAACTTTGGGGGATTCCCATCAATTACTATACCAGATGGATTTATAGATAATCTTCCAGTTGCTTTAAATATTACTGGTAATTGTTATAATGACCAAACTGTACTTAATATTGCATATGCATTAGAAAGCAAAATGAATTATAAAAATCAAATTGCTAAGGAGGTTAAATAATGAATAACTATTTAGTAATGATAGGACTTGAAATGCACTGTGAGATAAGTAAAACTAAAACTAAAGTATTTTCGAGTGCTAGAAATGGATATACTGAACTTCCTAATTCAAATATAAGACCAGTTGATATGGGATTTCCTGGAACACTTCCAGTTGTAAATAAAGAAGCTGTTAAATTTGCACTAATGGCATCAATGATTTTAAATTGTAAACAACCTGAATATATGTATTTTGAAAGAAAAAACTATTATTACCCTGATATGCCAAAAAACTATCAAATTACACAAGATACAAAACCAATACCAGTTGGAATAGATGGATATTTAGATTACGAATGTAATGGTGAAAAGAAAAGAGCAATAGTTGATAATATTCACTTAGAAGAAGATGCAGCAGCAAGTGAACATCTTAGTTCAACTACTTTAATTAACTATAATAGAGCTGGAGTTCCACTTCTTGAACTTGTAACACCACCATGTTTTCATTCAGCAGATGAAGCAGTAGCATTTTTAGAGACAATGAGAAGTATTTATCAATATGCTGGAATAAGTGATGCTGATAGTAAAAAGGGTCAAATAAGATGTGATGTTAATGTTTCAATAATGGATAAAAATCTAGATCCAACAGATAGTAATAACTGGGGAACTAAAGTTGAAATGAAAAATGTTAATACATTTAGTGGTGTAAGAGATTGTATTAATTATGAAATAGAAAGACAAATAGAAGCTAAAGAAGACGGAAATTATGATGAAGTTGTTGTTCAAGAAACAAGAAGATGGGATGATGAATCTGGTACTACAATACGTATGAGAGATAAAGTAGATGCGATTGATTATAAATACTTTGTAGAACCAAATATTCCAAAATATAAAATAACAAAAGAATGGTTAGAGGAAATTAGAAAATCTATTCCAGAACTTGCTAATGAAAGAAAAGAAAAATATATAAATGAATTTGGCTTATCAGAATATGATGCGAAAGTATTAGTAAAAGAAAAAATGGTTTCTGATTACTTTGATCAAACAGTTAATGAAGGAGCTGATCCTAAACTTGCTTCAAACTGGATTACAAGTGTTATTTTAGGACATCTAAACAAATTAGATTTAACTATTAATGATATATTTTTAACACCTAAAATGTTATGTGGACTTATTCAAAAAGTAACTAGTGGTGAAATATCAATTAAGCAAGGAAAAGAAGTTTTGTTTAAATCACTTACTGAAGACGTTGATCCAATTAAAGTAGTAGAAGAATCTGGTATGAAGCAAATTGGTAGTACTGATGAAATACTTAAGATAGTATTAGAAGTATTAGATGAACAGCCTCAAGCTATCACCCAATATAAATCAGGTCATACTAATATTATTGACTTTTTAGTAGGGCAAGTAATGAAAAAAACTAAGGGTCAAGCTAATCCAGCTATTACTCGTAATATGTTAATTGAAGAAGTTGAAAAAAGATAATGGAAAGAATCATAGAAATTGGTAAAAAATATCGTCATTTTAAAGGAACTATTTACGTTGTTACTGATATAGTTTACGATAGTGAAAATTATGATGAGGTAAATCCTGAAAAATCAAGAATGGTTGTATATAAAAATATAGAAAAACAAATATCTTGGGTGAGACCATATGATATATTTAATTCTTTAGTTGATAAAGAAAAATATCCTGATGTTAGGCAAGAATATAGATTTGAAGAAATAAAATAAATAGGAGGATAAAATGAAAGAAAATAAATATAGGACAACATATTGCGGTACTATTAATGAAGATTTAGTTGATAGTAAGGTAGTAATATCTGGTTGGATTGAAAATATTAGAGATCACGGTGGAGTAATTTTCGTTGATTTAAGAGATGAAAAGGGAACTGTTCAATTGGTAAGCAATGATGATTCAATATTTGATGGATTAAGTAAAGAATCTACTATTACGGTAAATGGAACTGTTAGAAAAAGAGATGAAGAAGATTATAATAATAATATAGCTAGTGGTAAAGTAGAAGTATTAGTTAATAGTATTAATGAATTATCTCATGCTAATAACGTTTTACCATTTGAGGTTAAAACATCTCATGAAGTTGGAGAAGATGTTAGATTAAAATATCGTTATTTGGATTTGAGAAATAAAAAAGTTCATGACAATATTGTGTTTAGAAGCCAAGTATTAAAATTTATTAGAAATAAAATGGATAGTATGGGATTTACAGAAGTACAAACACCAATTATTACAGCTTCATCACCAGAAGGAGCAAGAGACTTTTTAATTCCGTCTCGTAAATTTCATGGTAAGTTTTATGCGCTTCCACAAGCTCCACAAGTATTTAAAGAATTACTTATGGTAGGTGGTTTTGATAAATATTATCAAATTGCGCCATGTTTTAGAGATGAAGACTGTAGAGCGGATCGTACGTTAGAGTTTTATCAATTAGACTTTGAAATGGCTTTTGTAGAAGAAGAAGATGTTTATGAAGTTGGAGAAGAAATTTTTTATTCTATTTTTACTCACTTTAGTGATAGAGAAGTTTCTCCTAGACCATTTAGAAGAATCTCTTATAGAGATGCTATGTTAAAGTATGGTACTGATAAACCTGATCTTAGAAATCCTTTAGAAATAATTGATATTAGTGAAGTATTTACAGAAAGTGAGTTTAAACCATTTAAAGGAGCAGTTGTTCGTGCGATTAAAGTTGATGGGATAGCTGATAAAAGTAATTCTTGGTTTAATGAATTAGTTGACTATGCATCATCTATTGGTATGCCTGGTATTGGTTATATTACAGTACAAGATGATATGTCTTTGAAAGGACCTATTGATAAATTCTTAACTGATAATGATAGAAAAACTTTAATTGAAAAATGTGGTTTAACTAAAGGTAGTGTATTATTCTTCATTGCTAATAGAAAAGAAAAAGTTGCTGCTAAATTTGCAGGACAAATTCGTACAGAATTGGGAAGAAAATTAGATTTGATAGATCCTAATAAGTATGAATTTTGTATAATTAATGATTTCCCAATGTTTGAATATAAAGATGAAGAAGGAAAATATGACTTCTGTCATAATCCATTTAGTATGCCTCATGGTGGGATTGATGGACTTAATACAGATGATATTGAAAGTATCTTAGCTTATCAATATGACTTTGTATGTAATGGAAATGAAATGGCAAGTGGGGCAGTTAGAAATCACAGTATTCCTTGTTTGGAAAAAGCATTTGAAATGGTTGGATATACTAAAGATGTTGTTGAAAAAAGATTTTCATCATTATATAATGCTTTCCAATATGGTGCACCTCCACATGCTGGTATGGCCCCTGGAATTGATCGTATTATTATGTTGTTGAGAGATGAACCTAATTTAAGAGAAGTTCAAGCTTTCCCAATGAGTGTTAGTGGAATGGATAATATGATGGGATGTCCAAGTGAAGTTACTGAACAACAATTAAGAGAGATACATATAAAAATAAGATAAATTGGTAAGAACTTTAAAAAAATTACAAAAAGGTATTGCCAAACCTAAAATTGTATTATATAATTAAATGGCTTTATATGAATGAATGCCTGATTAGCTCAGTTGGTAGAGCACTCGGCTGTTAACCGATAGGTCGTAGGTCCGAGTCCTACATCAGGCGCCATTTAATTATTTGCACGCCTGATTAGCTCAGCTGGTAGAGCACTCGGCTGTTAACCGATAGGTCGTAGGTCCGAGTCCTACATCAGGCGCCATCTGGCCAGTTGGTGAAGTGGCTTAACACACCGCCCTTTCACGGCGGCATTCACGGGTCCGAATCCCGTACTGGTCACC
>CAKPAQ010000044.1 GCA_934133015.1 uncultured Bacilli bacterium
AGAAGGATGTCCAGTAAGCGCAATTGATACTGAAGGATAGAAAAAAATAGTCTCATATTTATGTGAGGCTATTTTTTATTTTGTTTATTAGCTAGCGCATATAATTGATGTATTTCTTTTTTGTTTAATTCACGATATTCACCTGATGTTAAACTATTTACATCTAAGAAAGCTATTCTTTCTCTTTTTAATTTGTCAACTCTATACCCTACTTGTTCAAACATTTTTTTAACTTGGTGATTTTTTCCTTCATGAATAGTTATTTCTACAAAACTTGTTTGATTTTTTAGATCAGTTTTTCTAAGTTTTACGCGAGAGGCTTTAACTAATACTTCATTATCAATTTTAATACCTTCTTTTAATTTTTTGATGTCTTCACCTTTAATTATTCCTTCTAATTTAGCTACATAAACTTTGTCGATTTCGTTTTTAGGATGCATCATTAAATTAGAAAACTCACCATCATTTGTCAATATTAAGGCACCTGTAGTGTCATAATCTAGTCTACCAACTGGATAAATTCTTTTTTTTGTATCAATTAAATTTACTACTGTTTTACGATTTTTATCATCACTAGTAGTTGTTACAACGCCACGGGGTTTATTTAATAAATAATATACTTTATCTTGATTTTCTACTTTTACTCCATCTACTTCAATGTTATCTTTTTCACTAACGGTTGTACCTAGTTTAGTTACTAAAGTACCATTCACTCTAACTCTACCTTCTAAAATTAAAGTTTCGGCTTTTCTTCTTGAGCAAATTCCACTATTAGCAATTACTTTTTGTAAACGTTCCACACTATCACCTCAATAACTGCTCATATTATAACATTTTAAGAAGTTATTAACAACTACCAATAAATATAAAATATAATTAACTGTTACCAAAAACCATGGTAATTAATAGAATGCTCATTATAAAAGTTATAAAATCAGCAAATAGTCCTGCTTTTAGACTATATCTAATATTTTTTATTCCAATACTTCCAAAATAAAGTGATATAACATAAATCGTGGTATCTGTTGCACCTTGCATAACTGATGCGATTCTTCCTAAATAGGAATCAACTCCATAATTTGTTAGTATATCAATCATTACCATAAAAGAGGCATTTCCTGATATTGGTCTAATTATAGCCATTGGTAATATTTCAACTGGTACTTTTATAGTGTTAAAGATTGGTTTTATAATAGTAAAAAAATCAGTTATTATTCCACTTCTTAATAAAATATTTATACCAAATATCATGGCTATTAGACATGGAAAAACACTAAATCCTAAGTTAATACCTTCTTTAGCTCCATCAATAAATTCATCAAATATACTTACCTTTTTCTTTAACGAAACAATGATTATAATTAAAACGATAATAGGAATAAAATAATTACTAATATTAGTTACTATCATGTTTTTTATCTAACCTCCATAATAGTCTATCCATTAAGAGTGCTAGTGTTGTATTAACAATGGTTATAATTATAGTTATGAATACTAAATCGGTTGGATTTTTAGCACCCATACTTGATCTAACCGCTAAAATATCAGTGGCAATTAGGGTAACACCGCTAGTATTTAACACTAAAAAAGTTATCATACTTCTAGTAGCTGTTTTTTTATCTTTATTCTTTTCTTGCATACATTTCATAGCTTTGAGTCCAAAAGGGGTTGAGGCATTATGAATTCCTAACATGTTGATAGTAATATTAGATGCTATATATGATAAAGCGGGATCATCACTTTTTAATTCTGGAAAAATTGTTTTGAATAATGGATACATTTTTTTAGCTAAGTAATCAAGAATACCTGCTTTTTTAGCTATGTTCATTATCCCACTCCAAAGTATCATTAAGGGAAACATGGACATAAATAAATCAAGACTAGTAGTACCACAAGTTATTATTTCATTATTTAAATTTGCTATTTTACCAGTTATTACTGAATAAATAATTCCAATTATTATAAATGAACCCCATATTTTATTTATCAAATAACCACGTCCAAATTTTAGAAAATATATTTTTCTTTTTATTATTTTTGACTCTTACATATACTTTTTGACTATTTATTTCTTCATCATCTAATTTTACAATGACAATCCCAACACTATCATCATTACGATAATGATTTAGTTTTGTTAATTTTACTTCTACTTTTACTCTATCTTTTTCATCTTCAGTTAAGGGATAATAAAAATCGTTTTTAATATAAATTTCATCTGGATAATAACTATCATCTATTTTAAATTTTTTACTATTAAGTATTTTATATTTTTTATAATTACTAAAGGCGTATTCATATAGTTCTTTATGAGTTTCATACTCATTGCCATCATTTAAAGTAACTACTGTTAAATTAAGATTATTATTAGAAGCATTGGTTACTAATGTTCTACCAGCGCTGGGAGTATATCCTGTTTTTCCACCTGTACAGAATTTATAACTATTTAACAATTTATTACGATTATTCCATAAGTAAGTTTTTTTGTCTGATTTGGCTGTATATTTTTTAGTACCAACTATTTGCATATATGTTTCATTCTTTGAGGCATAACTGGATAATAAGGACATATCATAAGCAGTTGATTTATTTTGGGTTTCTTCATCTAAGCCATGAGGATTGTTAAAAATAGTGTTTTTCATACCTATACTTTTAGCTTTTTCATTCATCATCTCTACAAATTTTTCTTCACTTCCACCAACAAAAACACTTATCACAATAGCGGCATCATTACCACTTCTTAGCATAAGTCCGTATACTAAATCACGTAGAGTCATCTTTTCATTTAATTCGATATAAATATTAGAGCCATACATTTTTAATACTTCCTCACCAACTGTTACTTCTTCATCTAATCGATTTGATTCAATAGCTAGAATAGAAGTCATAATTTTGGTTATAGAAGCTATTAAACGAGGATTGTCTTTATCTTTTGAATATAGAACTCTACCGCTATCCATATCCATTAAACAGGCACTTCTACTACTTATAGCTAGGGCGTTAACATTTATAGGTAATATTATAATTAATGCGATTAAAATTATTATTTTTTTCATATACTCACCTAAAAAATTATATGAAAAAAAGGACTAGTTTAGTCCTAATTATTTAATTTACTATGAATATAAGCCATGTAGTTTTTGACGATCTATTTCAGTAATATCATCTAATTTCCATTTACCTTCTACTTTATTTAAAGTAAAATTAATGGTGTATTTAACTTTATCTTTTACTTCACTTAATTGTTTTAGTTTATAGTCCATGAATTTTTCTTCGTCAACTAATTTAGTATCCTTATCTAGAAATTCGTCTTTATTAGTAGCTAAGTAAGTTTCAGATTCTGAAATAGAAGTTGCATAATCATATACTTGAATTTCAACTTCTACTGTTGATGTATCACCATCATTAGTTTCTTCTTTAATTTTATAGCTTAAATTTTTGTATTGATTTTTCATTAAATCACGATATTTTTCTTTTTGTTCTTTAGTCATGGTTCCAGCGCTATCTATTACTTCATCTAACTGGGTTAAAACTTTTTCATCCATAGTTTGATATTTACTTAGAAACTCCTCTACTTTTTTAGTTGGAGTATTCATCATATTTCCACAACCAACTACTAATAAAAGCAATGTAAAAATACTTAAAATCTTTTTCATTTTCATCCTCCTCTAACTATATAATTTACTTAATTTAATTATTTATACATTTTTTGGATAGAAAACTACTTTTTTTTAGACTTTTATGATAAAATTAAGCATGGAGTGATGATATGAAAAAAACGATATTAACAGGTATTAGACCAACTGGTAATTTACATTTTGGACATTTATTTGGTGCGGTTGGGAATTGGTTGAAACTACAAGATGATTACAATTTCTTTTTGGAAATTGCTGATGTGCAGGCTTTAACTGATAATTTTAATGATCCTGAAAAGGTTAGGAAAAATGTATATGAACTAGCAATTGATTTATTAGCACTTGGGATTGATCCTAAAAAAGTTAACATTTTTATTCAATCTAGAATTCCTGAAATAGCTGAACTTACTGTTTTTTATTCTAATTTAGTAACTATGGCTAGACTTTATCGTAATCCTACTGTAAAAACAGAAATAGCGCAAAAGAAAGCTTTATTTGGTAATAGTGGAGAAAGTGTTACTTATGGATTTGTTGGATATCCAGTTAGTCAAGCTGCAGATATAACAGCTTTTAATGGTGAATTGGTTCCAGTTGGTGAAGATCAACTTCCATTAATTGAACAATGTCGTGAAATTGTTAGAAAGTTTAATAGTATTTATGGAGCTACATTGGTTGAACCTGAGCCTTTACTTTCTCCTACACCTAGAATTAAGGGTTTAGATGGTAATGAAAAAATGGGTAAAAGTTTGGGTAATGCACTTTATTTAGTAGATGATACTGATACTATTAGTAAAAAAATAATGAATGCTAAAACAGATACTAATAAAATAAGAAAAGATGATCCTGCTGATCCTGATAAATGTATGGTTTATTATTATCATAAGCTTATCGATAATCCTAATTTAGAGGTTGTATGCAGTGAATGTAAGGAAGGAAAACGTGGTTGTGTTAATTGTAAAAGAGAATTAATCAGCAAGTTAGAAGAATTCTTAACTCCTTTTAGAGAAAAAAGAAAGTATTTAGAAGAACATAAAGATGAAGTTCAAAAAATATTAGATGATGGTACAATGGTAGCTAAAGAGTATGCAACAGAAACAATGAAAAAAGTAAAAGCAAGTATGAAAATTGATTATTAATTATACTTGCTTTTTTTTATGTGATAATCTTAACAATTCATATAGGTTAAAGTGTTTGTTATCTAGACTTTCATTCATACTATTTAGTAAAATATCTACTATTTTTTTAGGGTTTTCTTCAACTTGATCAAAGTATTCCATATATAAAAATTTTAATTTATTATAATTGTGACGACGATAAGCATCTTTAATTTCATTAGTTAAATACTTTCTTATTTTTAATTCTTTTCTAGTCATGAACCTAGTTTTATTTTCTTCTTTTAGAATATCGTATTTGATATCAGCAAATTCTAGGTTACTTGCTAACATGGCAATTTCTTCTTCTTCATCTAATAACAATTTACTCATTGACTCAATTATACCATCTTTATTACATTCAACAGCTAATACTTTATTTCCATCTGATACTAGAAAACAATAATCTAGTGTTTCAATTCCTTTGGTTAAATATACTTCACAGGTTCGGTATATTTTTATTAAAAAATCGCTAGAAATTTTAACTTTATTATTGTAAAAATTATTAAAATCATCCTTGCTTATTTTTACCATTTTAATTCTTTTCATATTTTCGATGTTGTCATTGTTATTCCATTCATAAAAATCGTATATTATCCCATCATTGAAATTAAGTAAAATATCATAAATATAAATCATGTTCTTGCCTCCTACTAGTAATTATCACAAAACTAACTATTCCTAAACCAATGAGTACAAAAATACATTCTACTCTACTAAAAATAAAGCCGAGATAATCACCAATACTATAACCCATAGTTAGTAAATTTAGGTATGTTATTATATAAGTAGAGCCAACTACCATTAAACCAAATCCTAATAAAAAGAAGAAAAAACGCCACATATTTTTCACCTACTCTATTTTATTAAGATCATTACATTTATAGTATTATTTTTTTTATAAAAAATATTCAAAAAAAATAGTAATGTAAAATTACATCACTATTTGGAATAGCTTTTTTCGATTTTCTTTACTTGACTATTGGTTGCTTCATAGAAACAATAACCATCACCTGGATTAGTTATGATGAAGTTACCAATATTATCTACTCTATTGCTGCCAATTTTATAAATAGTAGTAAAATCATTTTGATCTAGGTTGAATAATTCCTTTTCCTTAAATAATTCTCTTATTTCATCATTATTGAAGATTTTTCTTTGGACATATCCAACTGCGAATTTTAAATCATAATAAGAGGTAATATCATCAAAGGTTTCAACAATATTTTTAATGGCATACATTTTGTCTAGAATTATTTCTCTTTGCTTGTTAGATATAAATAAAGAACCAATTGATGAATCATCAATACTATCAGTAAATGAAGCAATCATTGATTTAATTTGGTCATTTGAATAATCATAAGTTATGTAACCTATTTTCTTATCTATATCTTTTAATTCAGGTGCGGTTAATAATATACCATTTTTGTTTTGACTATAAAAACATTTAGTGTCTAATTTCATTTTAGCACGAGATAAATCTGATAAAATGGTGGCATCAGCTACAATATCATACCCGTTTGCTTGTAATTTTATAAATTGATGAGCTCTACCTTCACCCATAATTTCTGATGGTATATTAGCTTCATCTAATAATTTTTTATAGACTTCTCTTGACCAAGTTTTACATAAAACTCGATTATCAGTAACATTGGTTAAATCAAATTTTTTATTATTTAATTCATTAGCATAATCAAATTTTAAGTCACCATTTAAAAGTGTATATCTTTCATCATAAGTAAAATATTCACAACTTTTCAAATATAAATAACGAGCTTTAGTTAAATTATCCCATTCAGGTAATAGGCCTGACATTATTTCATCTATAACATTTATTCCTTTTTTCATAATATAATACCCCTTCTTTATAGGCGCATATTATATCATAAAATATAGTTATAGTAAAGGAAAATTTATTATATTATATATAATTGATACTAATAAACATATTATTATTCCACATATCAAAGGTAAAATAATTGATAAACCTACCCATTTCCATGAACCTGTTTCTTTTTTTATGGTTAAACAAGTGGTTGAACATGGAAAATGGAATAAAGAAAAAATTATAGTATTGATAGCTGTTAATATGGTCCAACCATTATTTATTAATAGTAGTTTTAATTCATTTAGATTAGAAAAACTGACTATATTTCCTAGTGACATATAGGACATTATCATTATGGGGATAACTATTTCATTAGCTGGAAAGCCTAAAATAAAGGCCGCTATTATAACGCCATCTAAACC
>CAKPAQ010000045.1 GCA_934133015.1 uncultured Bacilli bacterium
CATACTCAAATGTTATACCTTTATTATCTAAAAAATCTTTAAACGTATAAGTTCTGGTTAAAGCAACATCATCATTCTAAATCGTTACATCAGCAAAGAAGTTTTTGTATAACTTTGTTGTTTCATCAAAAAGAATAAACTAAATACTAATTTATTCTTGATTATCTTTAGGTATTTTTTTTCTCTTTTTCTTAGTAGTAGTTTCAATACTTGTAGCTATTTCCTGTAACTTTTTAGGAATTACTTCTCCATTGAAATTAGGGAAAGCATTAAATAATCTTCTAATAAAGAAATTATAATTTTTCAATACTTCTTTTATTTGTTTGTCAATATCAGTTGTAGAATCTTTATTTAACTTAGAAAAACTAGACTTTAATTTTGAAACAATAACAAAAGATAAAATATTATCAGCTAAATATATCACCATAATTATTATACTTATTACGATTAAAATATTATGAGGAATTTTATGTAATAAATCTACCGCAAATGGATTAATAAAATAAACAAAGATCATACCTAATATTCCAAATAAAATAGAATTAACCAAGCATACTCTTCCTTCAATATTAAACCTCTTTTCTGAATAATCCCACCATCTAGCTTTAAACATTTTTTCCATTAAATAACTAGTTACATATTCTAAAACAGAAGCACCTACTGCAGCTAACACAAATAAAGTGATAGGATCATTTTCATATTTGCTTAATAATAAATATATAGCAATCCCACCCCATCCGTATATTGGACAATATGGACCAATTAAAAAGCCTCTATCATATACAAGCTTTTTTTGATTATATGAGCAAAAAGCACATTCCATAATCCATCCTGCTACAGAATAGCAAAAAAATAGTATAAATAAAAAACATATATTGTAAATCATATTCTCACCAAACTTATCATAATAATATTGTTATACATCAGACCTAGATTCAAAAACTAAATCTATTATAGTTTCACTATTTACCTCATTACCAGATGCAATACTTTGACTAACTAAATATCCAGTACCTTCTATATTATAATTTAATCCCAATAATTTCAAGTAAGTAAGTACATCTTTTTTACTCCAACCTGTCATATCTTCTAATACATATTTTACACCATTAGTTTTTAAAAATACTTTATTACCAGAAGTAATTGTAATATTACTATTAGGATATTGATCTGTTATTCTATCACCGTCACCTATTACAATCGGCTTAATTCCATTTTTTTCTAAATCTGACTTAACTTTGTCAATTGACTTGTTTATATAAGTAGTTAATTCATATTTTATTTCTTGTTCATTTACTACTGTTTCATCATAAATATTATAATATTTACTAATATTTACTACTAATTCCTTTATAACACTTACTAATGCATTAGGAGTATTAGGATTAGGACGTTTTAAATTAGCATAAATTATTATTTCTGGATCATCTTTAGGAAACATTCCAGCAAAACCTCTGATAACATCATTAGCGCCTTTTAAATAACCTGTACCATTAGTGCTTGATATTTGAGCTGTACCAGTTTTAGCTATCAAATTATAGCCTGGCATATTATAACTAGATCCTGTACCTGATAATACTACTTGTTCCATTAAATCTTTCATTTTATCAGTTGTTTGTTTTGAGGCTACTCTTTCTATTTCTGTTTTAGTATTTTGTTTGACAATATTTCCCTTTGAATCTACAATTTTGTCTACTATATATGGTTGAAGTAAAATACCATCATTAGCAATTGAAGTTAAAGCTTTAGTATTTTGAATTGATGTTGTCATTACTCCCTGACCAAATCCAGCATTAAATACTTCAGTTTCATATTTAAAATTAATTTTACCTGAGGTTTCTTTACTTAATTCTATACCTGTTTTACTACCAAATCCTAATTTTTTATAATAATCTCTTAATATTTCTTTATTCATATACTTATCAATTAAATTAACGACACCAACATTACTTGATAAAGCAAAGCCCTTATCATATGATATATAACCCCAACCATTACGATTCCAATCTCCTATTTCTGTACCATCTTTAGTTTTATAAATACCAGATTTAAATTCTTCATCGCCATTATATTTGCCTGTTTCCATCATTGCCATATAAGAAAATATTTTCATTGTCGAACCTGGTTCAACAGCTACTGAAATGTTTGGATCTAGATAACTAGTAATATTTCTTAAATTAGGATCAAATGAGGGATATGTACTTATTCCTAAAATCTTTCCAGTTTTAGCTTGAGCAACCACTACATTTAATTGTTCAAAATTATATTTGTTAGCAGCATTTTCTAAGGCTTGTTCAATAAAAAATTGAACATTAGAATCTATTGTTAAATATATACTGTCACCATCTCTTGCTTCTTGAACAAACTCATCAGTATTAGCTATTCGGTATCCTCTTAAATCTTTTTGATATTCTTTAAATCCATCAGTACCAGTTAGTTCATCATTAAATAAAGCTTCTACTCCTAATTCACCACTTATTTTTCCAGTAGAATCACTTTTAGCATAACCTAGGGTATAAGATAAAAAGTCACCCTTCGGATAATATCTTTTTTGGGATTCAATAAAATCAATACCATCTAGATTTAATTTTTCTATTTTTTCTTTAGTTAACTCAGTAAGACCTTTACCTTTACTACCAAATTCAGTTTGATATAATGGTTCTCCTTTAGAATTAGTACTATTTAAAAGAGAGAGAATTTTAGTTTCTGGTAAGTCTATGACAGTAGCTAATTTTTTAGCTGTTTCTTCTTTATCTTTAACGTAATTACCCTCACCACGTGACTCTTCTAAATAAGCAATTAAGGTATATGAGTAAACATTTTGAGCAAGTATATCACCATTTACATCATATATTGTTCCACGTTTAGCAAGTATTGTATCGTGTTGAGTTGTACGAGATGAAGCAAACTTACTTAGGTTTATACCATCTATTTCTTTTGATAAAGACAAAACACCAGCCCTATATATAAGCACTAAGAAAATAACTAAGCAACTAATTAAAACAATATTAGCTGTCTTTAGTTGTTGATTGACTGCTTTTTTATTTTTTTTACTTTTTTTCTTAGCTTTAGTCATGTTCATTAGTCTCCTATTATTTCTAGTTAATTATATCAGTTATTTATTATATTTTCAATTGTTTAAAAAAAGTTAATGTAAACAAAAAGGCCAAGTTTGAAAACTTGAACCTTAACTATCTTATTTATTTATAATATCATAGGTATCTAACGCAATCATTAATTCTTCATTAGTTGGAATAACGTAAACTGGAATAGATGAATCAGGGGCTGATATTAGTCTAAATTCTCCCTTAAAATCATTTTTTGCTTCATCTATTTTTACTCCTAATGAAGAAATCTTTTCAATTATTTCTTTTCTTGTTTGTTTTGAGTTTTCTCCAAGTCCAGCAGTTAATACAATTACGTCAGCTTGATTTAGTTCATTATTATACATGGCAATATAATTAGCTACTTTTTGAGTATACATATCTTGAGCTAATTTACACATTTCATCACCATTTTTAATACCTGCTTCAACATCGCGTGAATCTGATTTACCACAAATTCCTTCTAAACCGCTTTTTTTATTTAAAGCAAGCATTATTTCATCCATACTCATATTAGCTTCATCCATCATATATTCGATAATTGATGGATCTATATCACCTGGACGAGTTCCCATCATAATTCCGGTTAATGGACTAAATCCCATTGAAGTATCTATTACTTTTCCAGAATCAATTGCGCAAAGAGAAGCACCACTACCAATATGACAAGAAATTACTTTTAAATCGCTTCTATTTAAATATTTACTAATTTCACGATTAATAAATTTATGACTTGTTCCATGGAATCCATATCTTCTTACTCCATATTTTGTATACCATTCATAAGGAATCGGATATAAGAAATTAACTTTATCCATTGATTGATGAAAAGCTGTATCAAAAACCGCTACCATTGGTATATTAGGAAAAGCTTCTTTACTTGCTTCAATACATGAAAGCATAGCTGGCATATGTAATTTAGCTAGTTTTTTAAATTTATTACAAGTCGCAATTACTTCATCATCGATTAAGACACTACTTGCATATTTTTCACCACCATGAGCTAATCTATGACCAATACCATCTATTTCTGATAATGATGACACAACATTTAAATCAATAATTTCTTTTTTTAATAGTTCTAGTGCTGTTAAATGATCAGGAATAGCTGTATCTCTATGTAGTTTTTCACCATTTATTTTTACATTATAAAAACTTCCATCCATTCCTATTCTTTCAAAATATCCATTAATTAATTCTTTTTCTTGTGGTAATTCAATTACTGAAAATTTCATAGATGAACTACCAGCATTAATTGTTAAAATTTTCATATTTTTCACCTCTTATTGTTTATTATACCATGGTAATCTTAATATTTTACAAATATTATTATAATTTAAAAGAATCTACTATATATAGATTCTTTAAGATATTTTATATTTAATCAAATACTATTGTAGCAGATTCTATTGTATTAGTATCTTTACCACAAGCGTAATATGTATGTGTTCCGGCAGGGAATGATCCAGGTTGATGAGCACCAAGTACACCTACTTCAAAGCTACTTGCTTGTCCACAACCATTATGAAATGTACCAACATTTTGTCTATTTGGATTTTCCCATATTTCTCCATATTCTTTTGTAATATAGCATGTTTTTTCACAAGCTGCAGTATGTTGATGGTAAACATATTTTATTTTTCCATTCTTAGCAGCAGCTAAACCGTCAGCATAACCACGATTATAATATGTTTGGTTGTCTTTTCCATTTCCAACGACAAGAACTCCATTAACCCATGCTGTTTTTCCTTCAGTTATATTATCAGCTATCGCAGTTGCTTGAGTCTGTTCTGATAATGACCGAGCTGCTACTTTACCACTTCCATTATGGAATCCTTTAGGAATTGTGTAGCTTTCACTAGCACTAAGCACTTTACTTATGGCCCCATTATTTGCCATAGTTCCATTTACTAGACTTCCATTTACCCAAGCACTATATCCTGTTAATATTGTATCACTTGTAGCGTTTGCTCCAGTTGGACTACTACATGCTTTTATTACTGATACTGGTTGAGTAGTTACATTTCCTAGTTTATCTTTTACTTGAATCTGACCTGTTGTTGCCAAATTGTATTCTTTACTTGCTACTGGTACCCAAGTTGTACCTCCATCATATGAATAGATTGATGCGTTCTTATCTACTCCTACTCCACTATCTTTTAGATTTATTATATCTACTTTCATAGTGTTGTTGACTGTTATTCCATGTTCATTATTTGATAAGGCAAAGGTTGGCCCAGTTGTATCTGCTTTTACTACATGATGATTTACACTACTTATATTTCCATCTTGATCTATCGCTCTTATGTAAATTGTTCCATTATAATTAGTATAACTTTGTTCATTACCTGTCATATCTACCCAATTTAATAAATCTTTAGTATATTGATATTTCTCTATTCCCGTTCCATATGGACTTGTACTTGTATATTTTCCATATACATATTTCATCCAACTTCCTTGATCATAATTTTCAGTCTTTTCACTATTAGTATATAAGTTATACGCTACTTTAAAGTCACCACTAAATCCTATACACTTTAACAACTTAGATGGTCTTTGATTATTAGCTACTACTTTTTCTTTTTTATCTTTACATGTTAAATACGGTTCATAATCATATCCTATTTTATCTCTTTTTCTCATGATTATGTTTCCAGTACATGTTATATCTGTTTCTTCTATTAATTCTTCTTTTATTAATGTTGAATATGGTATATTGAAACACTCATAACTTGTATTTACTAATTCTCCTTGATATGATGATGAATATACTTTTGATGCTTCTACTATTATTTTTTCCATCTCTTTATATTTTTTACTACTACTATTATATGTTAGATTTCTAACGCTTGGGATAGCTACTAATATTACTATACCAATTATTATAATTACTACTAACATTTCTATCAAGGTAAAAGCTTTCTTCATCTTAACACCACCTATTTTATTCTAGGCTAATTTTACCATTACTTATTTTTAAAGTCAAATTATATAACTTTATTTTTTAGTGTATACAATCATAGCGGAAAAACAGTATATTTGTTCTTCACTATATATACTTGATGAAACTTGATATTTTATATCAATTACTTCTATATCATCATCTAAAAAATCATTGATGGCACTTTCTAAATCTTTTTCATCTTCTAAATCAAATATTTTAACTTTCATCTTATCACCAATAATATTTTAATTAATTTAGCTATAAAATAATGTCAAAAAAAGGAAAGATTGACTCTTTCCTACTTATTCCAAGAACTAATGTGTAAAGAGGCTCCATGTCCTTGATTACCATTAGATGTTGTCCAAGTTCCAGTTTTTCCTACTTGAATAGTTATGGTTGTTGGCTTAACACTATTTCCGCCATCTTCACCAGCGATTACAACGGTAACAGATGTGTATTGTGGTTGAGATGATGCGGTTCCTGTTACTAATTCACCATTTACCCAAGCTGTCTTTCCTTCAATAATATCAGCAGCTGTTGCGGTAGCTGGAGTTTGTTCTTTTAATGTTTTGGCTGTTACTACTCCACCACTTGTGTAGCCACTTGGAATTGTATAACTTTCTCCGGCTCCTATTGTTTTATTTATTGTACCATTGTTTGGCATAGTTCCTGTTATTTTAGCTCCGTTTACCCAGGCTGTTTGACCCGTTAATATTTGATTAGCTGTTGCGGTCGCACTTGTTTGATTTGATAAAGCAGTAGCTGTTACTTTACCACTTCCATTATGGAATCCTTTAGGAATTGTATAACTTTCTCCGGCACTTAGGGTTTTAGTTATGGCCCCATTATTTTTCATAGTTCCACTTACTAGACTTCCATTTACCCAAGCACTATATCCTGTTAATATTGTATCACTTGTAGCGTTTGCTCCAGTTGGACTA
>CAKPAQ010000046.1 GCA_934133015.1 uncultured Bacilli bacterium
CTTTAGGAGAAGCTGATATCTTACGTCGTGCCATGAGTAAAAAGAAAATGGATGTATTAAAAAATGAAGAAGATAAGTTTATTAGAAAAAGTGTAGAACTAGGACACGATCCTAAAGTAGCTAAACAAATCTTTGATTTAATACTTAATTTTGCCAATTATGGATTTAATAGATCGCACTCAGTTGCTTATTCCTTAATTGCCTATAAAATGGCCTATTTAAAAGTTTATTATCCAAAGTATTTCTATTCCAGCCTATTATCATCAGTAATAGGTAGTGATATAAAAACTAAAGAATATATCTCAGAAGCTAAATCACACAATATAAAAATATTAAAACCAGATATAAATTATAGTGGTATGAATTATATAGTAGAAGAAGAAGAAATTCGTTTTCCTTTATCAGCTATTAAAAGTATCGGTAATGTCAGTGCTGCTAATATAATCAATAATCGTAAAGATAAATATACTGATATCTTTGATTTTATGATAAAAACCCAAGGAACTACTAATATTAAAGTATTAGAATCCTTAATTGACTCAGGGTGCTTTGATAATTTTAATTATAATCGTCATACTCTTATTACTAATTTAAATAGTATTATAAATTATGGTGAACTAGTTCAAGATTTAGATAGTGAATATGTCCTAAAACCAGAATTAGAATTAGTTGAAGAATATAGTAAAGATTACATAATAGCTAAAGAAAAAGAAGTCTTTGGTTTTTACTTAAGTAATCATCCAACTACCGCATATAAAGATAAATATCCAAATATTATTTCTCTCGATAAATTACCAGATTACTTTAATAAAACAGTTAGTTTTGTTGTTCTTGTCGAAAAAGCTAGAGTTATAAAAACTAAGAAAAATGAAGATATGATGTTCTTTGATGGCAGTGATGAATATAGAAAAGGCGAATTTACTATGTTTCCTAAAATCTATCAAAAATATAGAGATTTAAAAGTAGGAAATATTATTAAAGTAGAAGGAAAAGTTGAACGTAGATACAATGATTTTAATATTATCGTAGAAAAAATTGAAAAACTATAAAAAACCCCATCAATAACTTCCAAAAATCGACATATTATGTTATATTTATATATAGATAAGGAGGAATACATGTGAAAATAAATTTTCAAACTAATGATTATTTACTAACTTGGAATTTATTATATGGAGCATCTATTTCTCCTAGAGTCCATGCTTTTAAACAAAAATTATGGTCTACTTATAAAAAACAATATAATAGGGGAATAAAAGATAAAGATGAGATGCTTCAAGATATTAAAAATTATATTCCCGATGATGATACTTTATATAATTTAGTCTTTGAAAGTGATACTTATCAAATATTAAAAACAGAAACCGAAAAATATCGTGTGGAATTATTAAAATCTTGGGATGAAAATAAAAAAAATATAGTTAAAAACTTAAAGGATATTTTAAGATTTCCTATGAAAGATAATTATAATGTTTTAGTACTACATCCACATATGGATACTGTTTTAACTTGTAAAAATGTATCTAATATAGGTTGGGGATATCGAAAAGACTTAGAAGATAAGATAATGACTTTAACCAATATAATTTACACATTAGTTAATAATGAGATTAATCAATTTGAAAAAGAATATAAAGAAATAGTTCAAGCTGTCTTAGAACTTGCGATACATAATGAACTATATACAAGAATATCAGGTACATCTAACCATTTATCAGGTGATAAGACTCTAAGTTTTTTAAAACGTCAAATTTATCCATATTGGTTAATGTACTTAGGATGTGACAAAGAAGATATGACTCACTATATGATGCGAGATCAAATTGCCTTTGATATTGATGACTACAATATCGAAAAAGCACTTAAAAAGATTAATTTATTAGAATTTATTAAATTCTGTATTAAAAATCAAAAACATATAGTACGCATAAACTCATTAGAAATAATTTAGATTTCATATTATGAAATCTCTTTTTAGTAGGGGGAAACATCATGAATGAAGATAAAATTAAAATACTTTTCAAACAATTAAATCTAACTGAAGAAGAAATAGAAAAATATAAAAATTTAGGTTTAGAAAAAGTAAAAGTAAATGAAAAAAATGGTAGTTGGACTTTTGTTTTAAAAAATGATACTAATTTACCACTTAGTGATTATCAATTACTAGAATATAAAAGTAGAGATGCTTTTGAAAATATCAAAATTGTTAATATTAATATTGACCCTATAAATGAAGATTATTCACATTTTAATGATTATCTTTCTTATGCTTTAAAACAAGTAAAAGATATATTAGTATTCGCACCTATATATATAGATAGTGTAATTAATGTAGAGGGTAACTATTATATTGAAACAACCAATGTTGAAGAAGATAAAGATGTTAATAGTTTTTTACCTAAATTAAATTATTTATTAAATTTATATGGTTATAAAGCTGATATAAAAACTAAATTAAATTCCGAAAAAGAACATAGTGTTAAAGAAGAAATAAATGAAGAATTAAAAAATGCTACTTCTAATATTAAAAAAGTTGAAGTAAAGCCTGTTACAGAAGAAAAACCATTTAAACCAGCTAATAGTAGTAATGGTGGTGGATATCGTAGAAGTAAAAAAGAAGATGACCCTAATTGTATTTTAGGAAGAGTTATCAAAGATAGTCCAATCCAAATGAAATCAATATTAGGTGAAGCAGATAATGTTACAGTTGAAGGTTATGTCTTTGGAGCTGAATACTTTGAATCAACTAAAACTGATTTTAAAATTATAACTTTAAAAATAACCGATTATTCTGATAGTATTTATTGTAAAGTATTTGCTCGTGGTGAAGAAGAATATGCAAATATAAAGAAAGATTTAAAAGAAGGTAAATGGCTATTAATAAGAGGTTATACCAAAAATGATCAATATTCTAAAGAAATCGTTTTAAATGCTAGAGATATAAATAAAGTTGAAAAAGAGGTAGCGCAAGTTGTTGATAATGCCCCACTAAAAAGAGTAGAATTACATGCCCATACTATGATGAGTCAAATGGATGGGATAACTAGATTAGATTTAGGTAAACATACTTGTGAATTGGTTGAAAGAACTATTAAAATGGGTTATCGTGGAGTAGCTATTACTGATCATAATGGATGTCAGGCTTTTCCTATTTCTTTTGGAATTATTAAGAGTCATAATAAAGGTATCAGAAAAAAAATCAAAGAAAAAATTGAAAATTTAGAAAAACAAATTGAAGAAGAAACAGATTCAAGTAATAGTGAGCTTTTATTAAAAGAATTAGATAGTGCTAAAGAAGAATTAAAAAATCCACCTATTTTTAAGGGACTTTATGGAACTGAATTAACTTTAGTTGATGATACTGTCAATGTTGTAGTTAGACCAACCGATGATGATTTAATTCATAATACTTATGTAGTATTTGATACTGAAACTACTGGTTTTAATGCTGGTGGTGCCGATCAAATGATAGAAATAGGTGCAGTAAAGATAAAAGATGGTGAAATAATCGATAGATTTGACCAATTAATTGATCCTAAGCGTCATATTCCTGATAAAATTACTGAATTAACTTGTATCACTGACGATATGGTTAGAGGTAAAAAAACAGAAGAAGAAGTAACTAAAATGTTCTTAGAATGGTCAGGAGATTTACCAATGGTTGCGCATAACGCGAAATTTGATATTTCCTTTATTGAAATGGCTATGAAAAAATATCAGTTAGGAGAATTTACTAATACTGTAATCGATACCTTAGAACTATCAAGAACATTAGATCAAGGTTTCGCAAGACATTCTTTGTCAGCTTTAGTAAAAAGATATAGTGTACCTTGGGAAGAAGATGCCCATCACCGTGCTGATTATGATGCCGAAGGTACAGCCTATGTATTTAGTAAAATGATTAAGAAACTAGAATCACAGAAATTTGAAAAAATAAGTGATTTAGATAAATTAGTTTCTAAAGATGAAATTCATAAATTTGGTAGAACTTATCATTTTAATGCCATAGCTTTAAATAAAAAAGGACTTAAAAATTTATTCACAATCATTTCTTTAGCTAATACTGTTTACTTATATAAAACCCCACGTATTTTACGTAGTAAATTAAATGAATTAAGAGAAGGAATTTTAATTGGTAGTGGATGTTATGAATCTGAAGTATTTAATGAAGCTAGAAGTAAAGAAGGCGAAGAGTTAACTAATATCATTAATTTTTATGATTATGTTGAAGTTCAACCACCAGAAGTATATAATCACTTAATTCAATTGGGTGATTTTAAAGATGAAAATGAATTAAAAACCCATATTAAAAAAGTAATCGATGCTACTAAAGAAGCTGGAAAGATAATAGTCGCAACTGGTGATGTTCACCATTTTGAAAGAAGCGATAAAATATATCGTGAAATTATTGTTAATCAAAAAGTTCCAGGTGGTGGTAGACATCCATTAGCTAAAAAAGATATAACTGATATTCCATCTCAACATTTTAGATCTACAGAAGAAATGCTTGAAGATTTTAATTTTTTAGACAAAGAATTAGCCTATGAAATTATAGTCACTAATACTAATAAAGTTCTTGATATGGTAGAAGAAATAGAAGTTATTCCTGATACTGGAGGAACACCTTTCTCACCACGTGTTAAAAGTGATGATGAACAAAGTTACTTAGATTGTCCACGTGTAGTTACTGATTTAGTATATACCAAAGCTAACAATTGGTATGGTGAAGTATTACCATATTCTATAGAAGAAAGATTAGGAACAGAACTTTATGGTGATATTGTTTTAACTTCAATTAAACATGATTTAGCTAATCTAGAAGGTGAACAATTAAAAGAAGAATCATTTAAGAGATTACATGAAATAATTTTAAGTGGTAGAGATAAAGTATTTGATCAAGTTAGAAAATATTTAAAAGAAACTAGTGAAGAAGAACTAGATGATGCTTCCCTAGAGAAAAAGTTAAAATCATCTTTAGGTGGAGTAATAGGAGCAGGATTTGACCCAATATATCTAATTGCCCAAAGATTAGTAAAACACTCTAATGATGAAGGATTCTTAGTAGGTAGCCGTGGTTCTGTAGGATCAAGTTTCGTAGCTACTATGATGGGGATAACTGAAGTTAATCCACTTCCAGCTCATTATCGTTGTAGTGAATGTAAACTTAGTATATTTGAAGATGAAGAAGGTAATTCCTTAGGAGCTACTTATTCATCTGGATTTGATTTACCTGATAAAATGTGCCCACATTGCCATATTCCAATGATTAAAGATGGACAAGATATGCCATTTGCGACCTTCTTAGGATTTAATGCGGATAAAGTACCAGATATTGATCTTAACTTTTCAGATTTAAACCAAGCTAGTACTCATGCTTATACTAAAGTATTATTTGGTAAAGACAATGTATATCGTGCTGGTACTATTGGAACTGTAGCTGAAAAAACGGCTTTTGGATTTGTAAAGGGTTATCTTGAAGAAAAAGGCATTATGAATATGCGTTCAGCTGAAATAGAAAGATTAGCTATTGGATGTACTGGAGTTAAAAGAACAACCGGTCAGCATCCAGGAGGAATTGTTGTTATTCCAGATTATATGGATTGTTTTGATTTTACACCATTCCAATTCCCAGCTGAAGATCCAACATCTGCTTGGCGAACAACTCACTTTGATTATCACTCAATCGAAGAATGTGTGTTAAAACTAGATATTTTAGGTCACTCTGACCCAACTCAATTACGTCTAATTCAACTTCAATCAGGTACTGATATTATGAAAGTACCACTAGATGATAAAGAAACAATGAGTATTTTTACTTCTACTAAAGCCCTTGGTGTTACAACTGATGAAATTATGTGTAATACTGGAACACTTGGTATTCCTGAATTTGGAACGCCTTTCACAATTCAGTTAGTAGAAGACACTAAGCCAACAACCTTTGCCGAACTTGTTAAAATCTCTGGTTTGTCCCATGGGACTGATGTATGGTTAGGTAATGCCAAAGATTTATGTACACCAGATGAAAATGGTGTTATTCAAGTACCATTTAAAGATACTATTGGCTGCCGTGACGATATTATGGTTTATTTGATGTATAATGGTGTTAAACCAATAAAAGCCTTTAAAATAATGGAATTTGTTCGTAAAGGTAAAGCTAGTAAAGATCCTGAAACATGGAAAACTCATGTTGAAACTATGCGTGAAGCAAAAATTCCTGAATGGTTTATTGAATCATGTCGAAAAATTAAATACATGTTCCCTAAAGCCCATGCAGCTGCTTATGTTATTAGTGCTTTTAGAATAGCTTGGTACAAGGTACATATGCCAGTATATTTCTATGCTTCATGGTATTCATCAAAAGCTACTGATGTTGATGTAGAAGCTATGATAGGTGGTTACACACCAATTAAAAACAGAATAATTGATATTCAAAATAAAGGATATGAATCTACCAATAAAGAAAATGGCCAACTTGAAAGTTTAAAGATTGCGTTAGAAGCAACTGCCCGTGGTATGAAATTCCTAAATGTTGATTTATATAATAGTGAGGCAACTGTTTGGAAAGCAGTTAGTGAAACTGAAATTTATCCACCATTTAATTCTATAGATGGGCTAGGAGATACAGTTGCTCAGAATATAGTTACAGAAAGACAAAATAAAGAGTTCTTGAGTATTGAGGATTTACAAAAAAGAGCTAAGATTTCGCAAACATTAATTGATAAAATGAGAATAATGGGTATTTTAAAAGACTTACCTGAATCAAGTCAAATGACTTTATTTTAAGATTTAGAGGATGTGATAACTTGATAAAAATGATAGTAGTAGATTTAGATGGTACTATTTTAGATGATGACAAAAAAGTACCATCTACAACCAAACAATACTTAACCAAATTAAAGAATAATGGTTACAT
>CAKPAQ010000047.1 GCA_934133015.1 uncultured Bacilli bacterium
GTTATAGGTGATAATGATTGTTTAACTATTGAACTTAAATATTACTTTAAAGCTTATTTAAGTAATGACTTTATAGAAACAAATAGTTTAACCTATGATAAACTTGGTACTTATAAAGTAACTTATATAGTAAGCAACTGTTATAATCAAACGATAAAAAAAGACATTTATATCGAAGTAATAGATCAAACTGCTCCAAAGATTGAAGGATTCATAGAAGAATATGATGAAAATACTGAAATTATTTCTTACATACCAGTTAATACTAATTCTATTATAAATAAGCCAATAAAAATAGTATTCTCTGATAACGATAGCGTTTCATATGCAGAATACTATAAAGCTATTTATGAAAATAATAATTCTGGAAACACTATTGAAGAAGAAAATATGATGCAAGTAATAGACATCGACTTAAATAATGATTTTTATTTGTATGAAGATGGTGAATATCATATCAGAGCTTATGATAATAGTGGTAATTACCAAGAGTATATAATTACTATTGATAGAACTAATCCAGTATCAGAAGTAACTTATACAAGGCTTAGTACTAATCAAATACTAGTAACTATAAAACTAGATGAAAAGGTAAAAGAAGTACCAGGATTCACTTTAAGTGAAGATGAAAAAGTATTAACTAAAATTTATTCTAATAATATATTAGAAGATATCACAATATCAGATTTGGCTGGTAATACTATTATAGTACCTATAAAAGTAGATCAAATACTTACTGTTAAACTAATTCAAAATGATTTAGAAACTAATAGTACTCAACTAAATCTAAATGATGGAAATATATCTGTCATAGTAGAAGGAAACTCAACTTATAGTATTAGTTATACATTAAATAATAATGTATATGATAATTATATAAGTGGTACAAATATTATTAGTGATGGCCATTATGATTTTATAATCACTAGTGATATGGGAATATTTAATATATCATTTGATGTTTCTAGTCAAACTACAAGTGATTAATACTTCTTTTGTCAAAGAAAAGAAGTAAGAGAACTACATAATTGTGGTTCTTTTTCTTTATAAAAAAATATTTTTAAATAAATATCTATTACTAAGTAAACAAAAAGGTTAAAACATAATTTTTTTCTAATTAGCATTTTCTAGATTGATACAATAAACTTTTTTTGATATAATTTAGCTAGAATAAAGTGGGTGTTAAAATGATTGGTAAGATAGTAGAAATTAGAGGTAATGAAGTAATAGTAAAATTAGGAATTGATATTACTTCTCAAACTAACTTAGTTAATTTACATGTCGTTTTTGAAGATGAAAAAGCTAAAATAGTTGGTGAAATAAAAGAAATAGATAAACAAAATGTAAAAATAGTAATTGTTGGTGAAATTATAAATAATCAATTTTTACCAGGATATAGTAAAAAGCCATCTTTTCATAGTGAAGTACGTATGATAAAAATGGATGAATTATCAAAAATATTAGGCAGTCAACAAATTAAAGACAACAATCAAATTTATTTTGGATTATCAACTATTTATACTAATTATCGTATCAATGTTGACACAAATAAGTTTTTTAGTAATCATTTTGCGATAATAGGTAATACTGGTAGTGGAAAAAGCTTTACAGTAGCTAGATTGCTTCAAAATATATTTGGTGGTAGTAGTTATGTACCAATCAATTCTAATATATTTATTTTTGATGCTTATGGCGAATATACAACGGCATTATCAAAAATAGGTGCGAATAATCCTCTACTTAGATATAAATGCTATACTACAGATGTTAAAGAATTATCACTAGATTTATTAAAAATACCAGTACCTTTATTAGATACTGACGATATTGCCCAATTACTAGCAGTTGACAATCCTAATCAATTACCAATTATTGAAAAAGCCCTACGCTTAGTTAGAATATTAAGTAACACAAATAAGAATTTAAATAAATACAAAAACGATATAATTGCTAGAGCATTAATTGATTTATTAATAAGTGGTAAAGATTTTGGTAAAGTAAGAGATCAAGTAACCGCAGTTTTAACTAATTTTAATACTGCTGAGTTAAATCTTGAAAGTAAAATTGTAGAACCAGGTTATACTCGTACATTAAAACAATGTTTATATACAGATAAATCAGGTAGAATGCAAGAAGTAGAATTAGTTGTTAACTTCTTAAATAAATTCATCATTGATGATGTAATCCAAAGTAATTTTGAAAATGTTAATTACACACTTATTGATTTAGAAAAAGCTTTAGATTTTGCTTTAATAAGTGAAGGAGTATTAAAAAGTGATAAAGTATTTGATTATGCTAATGTACTAAGTGTCAGACTTCATAGCTTAGTAGAAAGTAGTTATGCTAAATATTTTGAATATGATAGTGCGATAAGTAAAGAAATATATATTAAAAAGTTAGTTACAGCTAATGATGGTAAGAAAGCTCAAATAATAAACTTTAATATAAATCATGTAGATGATCGTATGGCTAAGGCAATTGTTAAAATAATTTCCAAAATACTTTTCAGCTACAGTGTAGAATTAAAAGAAAGAGCTAAATTTCCATTTCATATCATTATTGAGGAAGCTCATAGATATGTTCAAAATGATAATGATATTAAAGTACTTGGATACAACATATTTGATAGAATTACCAAAGAGGGTAGAAAGTATGGGGTAATATTAGGTTTCATTACTCAAAGACCATCAGAATTATCTGAAACATCACTTTCTCAATGTAGTAATTTTGTTATTTTAAGAACACTTCATCCTAGAGATTTAGCTTTTATTAGTAGTATGATAAATGATTTCAGTAGTGATATGCTAGAATCTTTAAAGAACTTACAACCTGGTAATGCCATTGCGTTTGGTACAGCTTTTAAGATACCTATAGCTATTCATTTTGAAAAACCAAACCCAGAGCCATTAAGTAGTAATGCTGATATTACTAAATTATGGTATTAAGTAATTATAAAAAAGAAATTAAGGTATTTAATATTCAATAAAAATATGATACAATGATAAATAAGTAGAATAGATGGAGGGATTCTAAATGGCGCTAAAGAAAAAAATAGAAAATTTTTTTGGTTATGATGGTGATGATAATAATGAACCAGAAATGACTGGATCAGATGAATTTTATAAAGTAAGTAAAGAAAGTGATAATACTCCAGCAGATGGGAAAAATAAAATGATTTTATTTGAACCACGTGCATATTCTGAAAGTACTCAGATAGTTGATTATTTAAAAAATCGTAACACAGTAGTTGTCAATTTAAAAAGAGTAACACCAGATCAAGCTAAGAGAATTATCGATTTTTTAACAGGTAGTTTATACGCAATGAATGGTAACTTACAAAAATTAGGTGGAGGTATCTTCTTATGTGCACCTAATAATGTAAATATTGAGGGTAAAATTACAGATGACTCAGTAAAATCACCATCTAAAGGAAAAGATAAACAAGAAAAAGAGGATGAATTTAACTGGTAATTTTGGTAATTATTGAGGTGGATTATGGAAAAATTTAATAGGGAGTTAATTGGATATAAACGTAGTGAAGTTAATGCTTTTTTAAATGAAGTTATTGAACGTACTGAAAAGGTTTTAACAAAAATAGAAAAACAAAATCAGGAAATCCAATTATTAAATCAAAAATTAATCCACTACCAAAATGTTGAAAAAAGCTTACGTTTGGCACTAGATCATTCTGAAAGAATGGAAACTTTTATTAGAAAAAATGCCGAAGCAGAAGCAAAACAGATAATAAATCAAGCAAGAAGAAATGCTGATACTATTGTTAATGAAGCCCTATTACGTGCTGAAAGATTAGAAATCAAAAATGATAATGTTGAAAGAAATTTACGTGTTTTGAAAAGAAAATTACGTACTATTATTGAACAACAATTAGAAGTGGTTGAAGAAATCGAAGTACTTGAAATAGACGATTAGTTACAATAAAATGGGTGAGAAAAATGAAAGATGAGATAAATGAAATAATGAAACAAAGCAAGGCTTTGTTTTTTGCTAAGTTAGCGATATCAAGTATTTTAAGAGGTTTATTACTAGTAATTCCTATTTTTTATAGTTATGCGATAGAAGAAATAACTAACGGTAATTTAAGTGGAGCCATTCGCTTAGCTATTTTCTTACTATTAGTAACAATAGTATATTATATATCAGAAATTGTTAATGATTATGTATATGAAAAATACTATACAGAATTGTCAAATAAACTAACTAAGATAGCAGTAGGTTTTACCGAAAAAAATTCTATTTATAGTTTATCTAGAATAGCTTTAGGTGAATATCATAGTATCATGACTGCTGATATTGATGTAATAGCTGATAGTTATGCTTCAATCCCAATGGCAGTAGCTAGATGTTTTGAATTAATATATATCTTTTATTATTTCTTTATTGTTAATTTACTAGTAGGTGGTTTTGCTGTAATAGTATCACTATTAGTTTTAGTAATTTTATATTATGGTAATAAAAAGGTTAATGAAATAAATAAACAAGACAAGGCTACACATGATCAAAGATTAGGTGTTCTTCAAGAATATTTTCTAGGTATGAAAGAGATAAAAGGATTTAGATTGTTTCATACAATAAATAGAAGAATAGAAAAGATCTATAAAATATATCTTAATTGGCATACTAAATATGGTTTTTCTAAAGTTGTCTTAAAAAATCTGGTTTTAGGTGTTGTTGATTTATTCAAAATTGCCTTCTTATTTTATGGATTTTATTTAGTTTCAAATGGTAATTTAACAATCGCAGTAGTACTTTTAATATATACTTATTTTGAAAAATTAAATACTTGCTTTACTGGTTTATTAGATTTTAACGCACAATGGCAAAATGCTAAAGTAGCTAGAAACAGAATGTATAAATTAAAAGAATTTTCATCTAATGGTAGTACTGATAAACATGAAAAAATTATCGGACGAGGTTATGTTGATTTTGATAATATAGTTTATGGTAATAGGGAAGATCCAATTTTAAATCATTTTACAGCTCATATGAATAGTAATAGTATAACGGTTATAACTGGGCCAACTGGTGCCGGAAAAACTGGTATTATAGATTTATTATTAAAGTTAAATCATCAACATGAAGGTAGTATAACGATAGATAAAGTTGATATAAATGAATATGTTGATGATATATATTTTTCAAGTGTAGCTGCCGTTAGAAAAAATCCTAGCTTTTTCAATATGTCAATTAGAGATAATCTTCAGATATTAGAACCTGACTTTGAAAAGATAGTTCGTGTTTGTGAAGAAGTAGGAGTCCATGATGATATAATGAAACTAAAAGATGGTTATGATACTATTATTTCAGAGAGTGCTTCTAATGTAACTACAGATATAAAATATTTACTATCAATCGTAAGAGTAGTATTAAAAAATCCTAAGATATTACTTTTTGACGAAACTTTAAATGCCTTTCCTAAAGAAATAGATTTACAATTAATGGATTATTTCAGAAAGACTAAAGGAAAACACAATGTTATAATTATTTCAAAAGAAAAGCATGTAATAGAAGATAGTGACCAAGTAATTTATATGGAAAAAGGAACTGTAGTAGCGTCAGGTAAACATGAGACATTAATTTTAAAGAATGGTGATTATCAAAAATATTTTAATGAATTATAGACTTATAATTAAAGTCTATTTTTTTTTGAAATAAAAGAAGTAATCTTTAAAATTTCTTACATAATTATTATAGGGGGTAAAAAAATGAAAAACTTATATTTAAAGGACCCAGATTCTATAGTACCTATTTGTTATGATGAAATGTTTAAAGCAGTATTTGGTAATGAAAAATATCCTAATATAACAGCTTATTTAATAAGTTTACTAACAAATATTCCATATTCTGAAATCAAAGGACATATAGTATTTAAAAATACAAAAAATAGTATAAATAGAGTTAATGCAAAAAAGTCAGATAAAGATATAGTATTTGTTGTAGATTTAGAACAACCATTAAAGGTAAATCTAGAGATGAATTATACTTATAATTTACGTAATGAAGTGATAAATAGGAATATTTATTATACAGCTAATTACTATGGAATGGGACTAATAGAAAAAGAATCATATGATGAAATAATGACAACAATTCAATATAACTTTAATTTAGATTATGTAGATCATAAAAATAAAAAAGTAATAGATGAATACATATTAAGAAATAATGAAGGATATGTGTTAAGTGAAAAGTTTAAAATAGTACATATAAATATTGAAGAGTTAGCAAAAATATGGTATAGTGATGGCAAGAAAGATATGCCTCAAAATGTACAGATTCTAAGTGGTTTAGCAGTAATAATGTTATGTAGTAAGAGAAAAGACTTCCAAGAAAATATTGATCGAGTACCAATAGATGATGAAATACGAGGAGATATTGAGAGGATAGTGGAAGAAATGAACTATGATGATAAGATACCAGAGAGATATTATAATAGGGAAGAAGAGTTAGCAAGGATAGATAGAAGTGTAATTAATGGAGAAAAGAAAAGAGCTAGAGCCGAAGGATTAAGAGAAGGGCGAGAAGAAGGAAGAAAACTAGGAATTAAAGAGGGAATTAAAGAGGGAATAAAAGAAGGAATAAAAGAAGGAATAAAAGAAGGTTCTATGCAAAAGTCACAAGAAATTGCTAAAATCATGTTAAAAGATACCGATGATTATGAAAAGATATCTAAATATACAGGTTTATCAATTGAAAGTATAAAAAAATTAATATAAGA
>CAKPAQ010000048.1 GCA_934133015.1 uncultured Bacilli bacterium
TAATTATATTGATGGAATATTTAGTATGTTAGTTTATGGTGGTATAGCTACAATAATTTCTATTCTTACTACTAAGTCTATTAAACTTAGAAGAATATTTACTGGAACACCATCAATATTAATTGGAAATGGTAAAATAGATTACCATAACCTTAAAAAAAGTAGATTAGATATTAATGATTTATTACAGATTGCAAGAGAAAATGGTTATTATAATATTAGTGAAATTAATTATGCTATTTTAGAGCCTAGTGGTAAAGTTAGTTTTTTACCTAAAGCAAAATATGTACCAACTACACCAAACGATATGAAAATTAAAGTATCTGATAATAGTATTTGCAGTAATTTGGTAATAGATGGTGTAATTATGGAAAATAATTTAAAAAATATTGATAAAAATAGAGATTGGTTAATAACACGGCTTAATAAATTAGGCTTTGATGATGTAAGCAAATTAGTATTAGTTATATGTGATAATAAAGAAAAATTAACTGTTTTTGAAAAGACTAGTAATTTAAATAATAAAAGAGTTTTGGAATAAAAAAAGCACCCTTATGTGGTGCTTTTAAAGTGTTATATAATTGTTATTTCTTTTACATATTCGTTTAATGGTTTTACTCTATATTTAAGTTCATCCATTTCAAAGGTTCCTATGAAACCAGGTTTGGCATTTATTAAATCAGGTATTCTGTTTACAATAGTTGCACATGTTAGTTCTACAGTAGAAGGTTTATTTATGACGAATGTAGTGTTTGGTTCACCTTCAATAGTCCATTCATTTTTATCAAATTCATCTGGAGCATAAACTTTACCTACACATTTTGTTTCTAATGTTATTCCTTCGTTAGTTTCAGTTGTAACTACAGCACTCATACCAGTTGCCATACCTTTTTTTACATCCATTTCAAGTGTAGTAGAATGAATATCTTCATGGTATGTTTCAGGAATACATTTTTGATATTGTCTTTTAATAGTTAAACCTAATTTACCACATAACCAACCATTTACATTCCACATGTAGCTAGGTAAATATTCACCACTATCAATAATTTTTTGTCTTTCTTCATCTGATATATTATCAACTGAAGCTACTTGTTTATCAAATTCTTCTAATGTTAGTCCGGCACCATGAGCTTTAGCTAAAGCAATTCCATAATCTTCAACATTGTACCAAGACTCACCTTTAATTTTAGTAATTTTGTGAGTAGATGCACATATGGCACTTATTAACTCTCCCCAATATATGTCTTGGTAACCACTACCAGCAATAGTACAGTTATTTTTTCTTGCTAAAATATCAATTTCTTTTGTTAAATTTGGATTAGAATTCCATGAATAAAAGGCTTCTTCACAGGTTGTGATAGCATTTATACCTAAACTTGCACATATTTTTAATGGATTTTCACAATCATTTAATAAACTCATTGTAGTAATAATACAAGCATCTGGTTTTAAAGCTTCTAATAATTCTCTAGCATTTTCAATTGATGTTATTTTTACACCATAATCTTTGTCATCACCTAATACAGTGTTGATATCTTTACCAATTAAATTAGGATTAACATCAATCGCACCTACAATTTCGGCACCTTTTTCATATACATAACGCATTGTATATTTTGACATTTTACCAGTACCAAATTGAACAATTCTTAATTTTCTTTCCATATTTTATCCTCCTAATTTTAAAATACACTAGTTTTAATTAGTATTCAATAATTTTAATATATAAATTGTTAGTTTATTACTTTCTTTACATAAATATAATTTTGGCTTATATAATTGTTTAAGAGGTATCTTCGTGTTATAATATAGGGGAATTTAAGGAGGGATTTTTATGTTGAAAATTTACAATACTAATAGTAAAACTGGTGAAATTGAAACAATAAAGAAAATTAAAAAAGGATGTTGGATCGATTTAGTTAAACCTAATGAAGATGACATTAGATTTTTGACTGATTCCTTAGAAGTTGATACTAGTTTTATAAGTTATCTACTAGATGATGAGGAACAACCAAGAATTGATTATGATGAAGATAATGATATTAGAATGATTATTATTGATGTACCAATTAGAGAAAGAAAAAATAATTTTGTTAGTGTTTCAACAATTCCCCTTGCTATATTGATTATAAAAGATTCATATGTAGTTACCGTTTCACTTGATGAAAGTGATCCAATAAAAGATATTAAGAAAAATAAAATTAAAGAGTTCTATTCATTTAAAAAGACTAGATTTATATTACAGATATTTTATTATACAGCTACATCCTATTTGAAATATTTACGTAATTTAAATAAACAAATTGAAAACGCAGAAGTAAAGATGTTAAAAGCTACTAGTAATAGAGATTTAGCTAATTTACTTAATATTGAGAAAAGTTTAGTATATATCATGACATCATTAAAATCTAATGAAATAGTATTAGAGAGAGTATTAAAGGGTAATATTGTAACTCTTTATGAAGAAGATAATGAATTACTAGAAGATGCGATTATTGAAAATAAACAATGTATAGAAATGGCTAACTTATATCGAGAAATTTTAAGTAGCACTACTGATTCTTATGCTACTATTATTTCTAATAATTTAAATACTATTATGAAGTTTTTAGCGGGAATTACAATTGTTATATCTATTCCAACTATGGTTGCTTCTTTTATGGGAATGAATGTTCCATTAGGACCATTAGTTGATAATAATTATGCTTTTATAATACTAATTTGCTTATCAGTTCTTTTGTCGTTGTTGGTTGCATATATACTTAAAAAAAGGAATATGCTTTAGTAGTAATTTGTAGTATAATTTAATTGGAAGTGAGAGATGTATGGGAAGTAATATCTGGCTAATTGTTTTTTTAGTATTGTTGTTTATTGAAATAGTTACTGTTAATTTAGTATCAATTTGGTTTGCGATAGGGGCATTAGTTAGTTTTATAATTAGTATTTTTATTGATAATATTACGATAGAATTGACTGCATTTGTAGCTGTTAGTGTATTAACTTTATTACTTACTAAGGGTTTAGTTAATAAAATTAAAAATAAAAATATAGAAAAAACTAATTTAGATAGAGTAATTGGTAAAATTGGTATTGTTACTATGCCGATTACTAAATTGGAACCAGGAGAAGTTAAAGTTGATGGTAAAAAATGGAGTGCTATTTCAAATAAAAAAATTAATGTTGGTAGTAAAGTAGAAATACTTTCTATAGATGGTGTAAAACTATTGGTAAAAGAAACAAAAATTGATGATTGATAGGAGATGTTAATATGTGGATTATTATTATTGTTGTTTTAGTTATCATTGTATTAGGAGTTAAAATTATTCCGCAATCAAGAGCTAAAGTTGTTGAAAGATTAGGTAGTTATCATGCTACATTACAAACTGGATTACATTATGTAATTCCATTTATTGATCGTGTTGCTTGTGATGTTACTTTAAAGGAGATAGTTAAAGATTTCGCACCACAACCAGTTATAACTAAAGATAATGTTACTATGCAAATTGATACAGTTGTTTATTTTCAAATAACTGATCCTAAACTTTATACTTATGGAGTTGAAAATCCTGTTAATGCTATTGAAAATTTAACTGCTACAACTCTTCGTAATATTATTGGTGAATTGGAACTTGATCAAACTTTAACTAGTCGTGATATTATTAATTCTAAAATGAGAGTTATTTTAGATGAGGCTACTGATCCATGGGGAATTAAAGTAAATCGTGTTGAGGTTAAAAATATTATCCCACCACGTGATATTCAAGAAGCTATGGAAAAACAAATGAGAGCTGAACGTGAAAGACGTGAAAAAATACTTCAAGCTGAAGGAGAGAAAAAGGCTGCAATCTTAATAGCTGAAGGAGAAAAAGAAAGCGCAATATTAAGAGCTGATGCTAAAAGAGAAACTCATATTCGTGAGGCTGAAGGTGAAGCACAAGCTATTTTAAAGGTATCTGAAGCACAGGCAGGAGCATTGAAATTATTAAAAGATGCTAAAGTTGATGAAGCAGTATTAAAATTAAAGAGTTATGAAGCAATGGTTGAAGTTGCTAATGGTCAATCAACTAAGATTATTGTTCCTAGTGATTTACAGAATTTAGTAACTGCTGGTACAGTAATTAGTGAAACGATAGAAAAAAATAAAAAGTAGTAATTAGATAATTAAAAGGAGGCTATATGTTTAGTCTCCTTTTACCTTGGTATGAATTTCTTTTTACCATTTCTTTATCTATATCATTAAGTACACAGAATTTTTTTATTAACCATTTAGGTTCAATTAAATCTTCTTTTACAGGATCACCGGTTATACGATTGATTACAATTTCTGGTCTTAATATTTCTAATTGATCTATGACAATATCAATATATTCTTCTTTGGTTAAAACATGAAATTTTTCTTTCAAATATAATTCTGCTAATTTAGTATCTTTTATAATGTGAAGCATGTGTATTTTTATTCCTTGGATATCTAATGAATTTACATATTTAACAGTTTCTAACATCATTTCTTTAGTTTCATATGGTAATCCGTTTATTATATGTACAACAACATCTATATTTCTAGCTCTTAATTTTTTTACCATGTCATCAAAACATTGTAAATCATGGCCACGATTTATTAGTTTAATTGTTTTTTCATGGATCGATTGTAAGCCTAACTCTATGGTTAGATTAGTTCTTTTAGCTAGACTTTCTAAGTAATCTAGACAATCATCACTTATAGAATCAGCACGAGTTGCTATATTTAGACCTACGACATTATCTAATTTTAGAATTGTTTCATATTTTTCTTTTAGAATACTGGTTTTTGCATAGGTATTTGTGTTTGCTTGAAAGTATCCTATGTATAAGGCATCTGGCCATTTAGTTTTCATTTTTTCTTTTACTTCATTGAACTGGGTAACTAAATCTTTATTGATGTTACCAGCAAAATCACCACTACCTAGCTTTGAACAATAAATACATCCTCCAGTAGATTTAGTTCCATCTTTATTTGGACAAGTAAATCCAGCATTTAAGCTTATTTTGCATACTTTTTTACCATATTTCTTTTTATAAAAATAATTTAAGGTATGATATCTTTTATTGGAATCACTGTATATAAATGGATTTGTCATTTTAGTCCCACCTTTTAGTTGTATTATAACATAATTTAATATATACTAATAGTAGGGAGAGTGTTATGAATGAATTCTATGAAGAATAAAAAGGTAATGATTATATCTGTTATTATGTTAGTAATTGCGTCTATATTGGTTATTTATTTTGGCTTTTATATGTTTTCTAATCCAAAGACAATGTTACTACAAAGTGTTTCTAAATTTAAAAATGATGTTGAAAATGTAACAAAGAAAATGAATACTGAATTTAGCGATAAAAATGGATATAATGCTAGTCATGTATTGAAGATAAATGGTGAAGAACTATATAGTTTAAATAGTTCTATTTACGAAAATAAAAAGAAAAAATTAGCTTCTTTCGATTTAGAATTAAATCAAGGAGATTCTAATTTAATTAATTTTTATCAAATTATATCTGGGGATAAAGTATATTTTAAAACAAAAGAATTAGATAATTACTACTATACTGATTTTGAATATTTTTCAGCTCTTAGTGGTGTTGAAAATGAAATAAGTGAAAAAATGCTTGAATATTTATATGATTCTTTTAAGGAAGTACTTACTACTAAAGATATAAAAAGTGAAAAAGTTAAGCTTGATTTAGGTGAAAAAGAGAAGAAAGTTACTAAGTTGAGTTATGATATAGATGGAAATAATTTATATAAAGTTTTAAATAAAACACTTGATAAAGTGGTAAATGATAAAGATATGGTTGATAAAATTCTTAAGGCTGGTAATTTTAGCCAAAGTGATTTTGATGATAGTATACCAGAGTTTAGAAATAAGATAAAAACTTTAAAAGAAGAAAACATTTTAATTACTTATAATGTATATTATTATGGATTTAATAATATTGTTATGTATGAATTGGAAACAAGTGATTATTCTGTTCAGTTATATGATTATGATAATATTAATAAAATAGTTTTAACTAATGGAAAAGATAGTGTTATAGAAGTAAAAGTAACTGAGAAAAAAGATAATTATATTATTAATGGAAAAATAGGTAATTATACTTTTAATGGTACTTATAATGAAAAGAATGATAATAGTACTTTGGTTTTAAATCTTAATATTGAAGATTTAATTATAAAATTGAATGTTAATATAACTTATAAAAAGGATAATATTGAAGTTAATAGTGTTGTTACTGCTTTAGGAAATAAAATTGAGTTAAATAGTAATTTCAAGCCAATTAATGAAAAGGAAATAGATACAGATAGTTTAAAGAATTCTATTGATATGAATGATTTAACTGATGATGATATAGGAAATATTTTAGAAAAATTAAATAATAATCCATTAATGGCTTTAATCAGTAAGTACATCTTTGATGATGGAAGTGATGATACAAATATAGATACAGATATTGATAGTGATTACTATGA
>CAKPAQ010000049.1 GCA_934133015.1 uncultured Bacilli bacterium
ACCAAAGATAGTTGGTTAACACATCCAGCATTTACTAGTTTTGATTCAAATGGATTCTGGGTAGGAAAGTTTGAAACTGGATATGATGGAGCGACATCAACTACTGCTGCCCAAGTAAATAGTGTTGATACAAGTAAAATAACAATAAAACCTAATGTATATTCATGGCGAAATATTACTCTAGGTAATATGTTTAAAAATAGTTATGATTATCAAAGAAATTTAGATTCACATATGATGAAGAATACTGAATGGGGAGCAGTAGCCTACTTACAACATTCATTATATGGAAGTGGGGCAAGCGTTAGAATAAATAATAATACATCTTTTATAACTGGATACGCTGCAACTACTGAACCAACTAAAGGTTATAGTTCAACAAGTATAGATGGTAATAGACATGAATCAACTAGCTTAGGAAAAGATGGAACATATACGTTAAATTATTTAAATGCTAATTCAAGTGTAGCTTCGACTACTGGAAATAAAACCGGTATTTATGATATGGCAGGAGGAGCTTGGGATTATGTAGCAGGCTATACCACAAGCTCATCAGCAGTAGGAGGATCAAGTGGAATAACAAGTTTGTATTCTGATTTTTTCACAGATAGTTCCTATACAAAGTATTGGGATAAGTATACATCAACAACTAATATTAACTATAATTATAGACTTCTAGGAGATGCAACAGGGGAGATGGGACCATTTCAAACTACTACAGATCCTGATACCGTTACTAGAAATAAATCAAGTTGGTATAATGATTATGCACAATTTGCATATAGTTCAAGACCATGGTTTGCTAGAGGTGGTTATTGTAAAAACGGCGATAGTACAGGAACATTTTCTTTCTACAACTACAATGGTGGCGCAAATACAGACAGCTCATTTCACATTGTTTTAACACCAATTAAATAAAATAAAAAAATGGATTTTAAAGTCCATTTTTTCTATGGTTTAAAATGAAATTCTTTAATATAATCAGGATCCCTTAAATCTAAATTAACTCTCATAGCTTTACTAACCTCATCAATAGATTTCTTATCCAATTGGTAAGTCCATAATTTCATTTTTAAGTTACTAAAGTATACCATTTTACCAGTACCTTCAAGTTTTAATTGTTCAATATTAAATACATCACCATCATCATTACGATTTATTTTAATCATATCTTTAAAAATATTATAAAAAGATAATATTTCATTAGTAGTAAGATTAGTATCTAAATTATTAGAAACAGTATCAATTATATCTAAAAGTTGATTGACACTTCTAACAGTAGTTAACTTTTTAATCATAGCTCTAATAAGAAGTTGTTGATTATATCCACGTCCTATATCTCCAAGTGCCAAGTCATATCTATTTCTAGCCAAAACCAATGCATGTTCACCATCTAAAGTTTGTAATCCCTTTTCTATACAAATATTACCCATTCTATCAGAATTATCAGTACATAATCTTTTAGGAACCTCAACTTCAACTCCGTTTAATGCATCAACTAAATTAACAACACCCTTAAAATTAACTTTAACATAATAATCTATATCAATATTAAAAGTTTTTTCAATAGTTTCAATCATACAATCAGTACCATACCATCCCGCATGAGTTAACTTATTTTTCTTATTATTACGACAAGTAATAGGTAAGTAACTATCTCTAGGTATAGACATCATAGTAGCATTATAAGTATCAGGATTAAAAGTAACAAGTATCAAAGAATCCCCGTTAGCATAAGCATTCTTTTTAAGCCCATCCTTTTCTGAATCAACACCCATAAGTAAAATAGAAAAAGGACCATCAACAGAAGAATTATTACTACTATTATTCTTAGCTACACTTTTATCCTTAGTAGTAATAACCTTCAATTCATTACCAATATTTTCATAACCATCAGTAGTAGAAAACATAACTTGATAATTACTAGATATAAACATATAATCTATCTTTTCACTATATAAATCACTAAGCATATCAAGTATATCGCCATATTTTTTAATTTCATTATTACTATCTAATTTATTTTCATTAATAATGTCATTAGCAATAACATAATTATCAATCGATAAAGTATCATTAATAATACCTATCTTACAATTATTAATATTTTCTATATCATTATTATCATTACTAGATAAAGTAACTAAACTAGTTGAATATATAACTTTACTTTTATTTATTGAATCAATCGCATCATAAATCTTACCAATAACTAAAGACATAAAAACATTAAAACCTATATATATAACCATGACAAATAAAATTAATTTCTTACCTTTGATTTTTTGTTTCTTATAAAAGAAAATAAAATCTATTAATAATATAATCCCGATTATTATATATCTAATTGTAGGTTCAATTGGACCAAATTGATATATTCTATATATAAGATATAGACTACTAATAATACAAAGTAATACTAATAAATTATTAAGTTTAAGTTTCTTTTTCTTTTTAACCTTAGTCATATAATCATCTCTATTATCATTATACCCAAATAAATAAAGTTATACAATTAAAGTTCAAAACTTGACATGTAAAAAAGAGTTATACATATATTTATATAAAGAGGTAAAACTCTTTAAAGAGATTCATAGTGTTTATGGTCTCTTTTTTTCTATTATATACAAACAATTTTTTGACGAAATAATTGTAAATTTATTAAAATAAATTGTTGAATTATGTACATATTTTCTTATTATGTTATAATATAGTTGGTTAATAAGGTAAGGAGTGTGATACTATGAAAAAGCTTTTTTTAATAATTATTAGTGCTTTTATAGTATCATTTTATACAACAATTAATGTTCATGCTTTAAGTGCTAGTGAAGTAGCTAGTCGTACTACTGATTGTACTAGTTTTGAACTTGCTGAAGCTAAAAATACTGGTGAATTAGTAAAAGTAGCATGTTATGAAAGTTATAATCAAGCTAAAGAAACTATGAATAATACTGATAATGATAATTTAGTAATAGTAGAAAATGGTAGAATTGTAGATGCTAAATATGCTCTTATTGATTATGATCAAAATACTAGTTTAGGTTATATAAATATATATAAAGATATTAATTTATCTAGTAACTTAACTTATGTATCAGGTGGTTATTCAGATGATGCAGCTTTACTTGATGTTGATTATAATTCCGGAAGAATAAAAATAAAAGTTAGTGGGGTAGTTGGTTGGATTAAAAAATATGAAGATGAGATAAATAAAGTTAACATATTATATGATATAGTACCAATAGTATGGACAACTAGCCCTAATTATTATCAAGTAACTAATGATAGTATAATTCATAATCTTCCTCAAAATGTTTATGGTACTAAAAAAACATCAAGTATGACAATAGGAAGAAAACCAGATATGTTAAATCCTGGAAATTATTATAGTTATGATGGAAATTACTTTTATACCGATTTAAAAACAATGTTAATAGATTATAAAAATGGTAATTATAATAATTCTGTTAATAATGGTAATCCTTTTTATAATTACTATCAATATTTATCTTTTAGATCACAAACTAAATATAATGCAGATAATATAAATCAGTTTATATCAGCTAGAACTACTGAAAATTCAAAACTATATAATACTGGTAAAAATTTTATAGATGCTCAAAATTATTATGGAGTTAACGCTATTATAATGTTAGCTATTGGAATAAATGAATCTGGTTATGGTAATAGTTCTATTTCACAAAGTAAAAATAATTTATTTGGAATAAATGCAGTTGATGCATCTCCTGGTGCTTCGGCTACTACTTTTAATACGGTAGGTGATTGTATAAATGACTTTGCCTTTAAATATTTATCAGGAAGATTTCTTCAACCAGGAGATTACAGATATTATGGAGCTAATCTCGGAAATAAATATCAAGGTTTAACTGTTAAATATGCATCAGATGCCTATTGGGGAGAAAAAGCAGCAGCTTATTATTATGATATTGATAAATATTTTGGTTTTCAAGACTATAATTATTATACTGAAGCTATTTTAAATAATGATTATGATAATACTGTTTATGCCAAAAAAGAACCAAATGGTTATAATGTATCTTCAAAGTATTATCAATATAAAAAGAAAGGTTCAGCTGTAATAATTTTAGATGAAGTACAAGGACCTAGTGTTAATGGAAATACAACATGGTATAAGGTAACTAGTGATCCTACAATTGATAGTAATTTAGAATATTATGATGATTCTACTTATTATAATACTACACCAAGAATTAATTATATTTGGGGTAAATATGTTTATGTACCAGCTGCTTATTTTAAAAAGATATCAAATGGTAATGGTAAAATTAAAGAAAATAATGATAATCAAAATCCTACCCCTAATCCAGAACCAACTCCTAGTCCAACACCTTCACCAACTCCTAATGTAATATCTACAGATAAGATTTTAAGTGATGCTGGTTTATCATTAAAAGATAATATGATAATAGGTGTATCTAAAGGTATGAATGTAAATGATTTATTAAATAAGTTAACTCAAAATAGTGGTAAAGCAAGTATTAATGGTGATGGTAATGTCAAAACAGGAATGCAAGTTATTATAAATGATACTACTTATTATTTAGTAATATATGGGGATGTTAATGGTGATGGTGAAATAAGTGCTGTTGATTATTCATTTATTAAAAACTATATAATGTCAGCTACTGGCTTAGAGAGGGCTTACAAAGAAGCGGCAGATGTTGATAGAAGTGGAAGTATATCTGCTGTTGATTATTCAAATGTAAAAAATTATATAATGGGGTCTAAAAATTGTATAACAGGTTAGGTGATAAGATGAAAAAAATTAATTACATATTAATATTATTAATAGGATTATTTTGTTTTAATGAAACTGTAAATGCTGGTAGTTTGAGTGTATCGTCAAGTCAAACAAGTATTACCCAAGGTGGAAGTGTAACTATTTATGTTAAAGCTAATGGATTAGCTGGTAAGTTTTCAGTTACAAGTTCCAATTCTAGTGTTTTATCAGGTGGAACATCAAGTGAATGGATTGAAAATGAGACTAAGTCATATAAATTTACTTCTAAATCAACTGGTAAGGCAACAATAACAGTAACACCTATAGATGTAGCTGATCTTTCTAATAATCAGAAATATTCAGCTGGTAAAAGTGTAACTATTACTGTAAATAAACCTAGAGAAAAATCAAATAATAATAATTTAAAGGGGTTAAGTATTGATAATGCTACTTTAACACCAGAGTTTAATAAGGAGACATTAGAATATAAAGTTGATTTAGAATCATCTATTGAAAAAATCAATATAAACGCAATTAAAGAAGATGGCTATGCATCAATAGAAGGTGCTGGTGAAAGAGAAGTTTATGAAGGAGAAAATAAGTTAGAAATAGTTGTTACTTCTGAAACAGGAAATAAAAAAACTTATACAATTATAGCTAATGTTAAAGATAATAATCCAATAGAAGTAAATATTGATAATAGAAAATATACTGTTGTTAAAAGAAATGCCTTACTTATTAAACCAGATGAAAGCTTTGTGGATAAAAAAGTAACATTAAATGAAATAGAGATACCAGCATTTTATAATGAAAAATTAGATTTAACGTTAATTGGTTTAAAAGATGAGTCTGGTACTGTTAGTTTATTTATATATAATGAAAATAATAATAGTTATGAAAAATATCAATCATTCAAAAGTAATAGTATTATAGTAATTTCTAAGGAAGCTAAAGATATTCCTGAAGGTTATGTAAAAACTAATTTAAAAATAAACGATATTGATTACATTGTTTATAAGAATCCAAAATATCAAGGATATTCTTTAATATATGGAGTAAACTTAGAAAATGGAACAAGCAATTGGTATAGTTATGATGAAAAAGAAAATACTATTCAACTATATAATGATAAAGAACTAACTGAATTAAAAAAAGATTATAGTGAGAAACTTGATTTATATAAATATATAATAATTGGTTTAGGATCATTTTCTGCATTTACATTATTAATAATTATTATATTAACTTTAAAAAAGAAAAAAGTAAAAGTAATAAAAGTAAAAGAAGAAAATGAAATAAAGTCAACTGCTGAGGAATCAAAGAATGAAAATAATTCAGATGTAGTTGATGATAATAAAGAACTTGAAAGTAAAGATAATGATACAAAAGTTAATAATAAAAGTTCAAATAAGAAAAAAAGCAAGAATAATAAGGAATAAATTACTATCTGATTTATTCTTTTTTTAATTGACTAAAAGATAACTAAAAAGTATAATTTGATTATAGTAAAGAATAATAGTAGTAGGTGAATAAATATGGATAAGAATAAAAAGAAAGTGTTGATTTTATCAATATTAGGACTAATTGGATTAGTAGTAGTAACAGTAGGAATAACTTATGCCATATTTACTTATACCAAGTTAGGAACAACTGATAATACAGTAACATCAGGTACATTAAAGTTTTTATATACTGAAAATACAGGAGTAAAAACAGG
>CAKPAQ010000050.1 GCA_934133015.1 uncultured Bacilli bacterium
GTTAATTGTATTCCTGTTTTTACACCTGTATTTTCTGTATACAAAAACTTCAATGTTCCTGCCGTTATGGTATTATCTGTTGTACCTAACTTAGTATAAGTAAATATGGCATACGTTATTCCTATTGTTATTACTATTAAGCCTATTAATCCTACAACTGATAAAACCAGAGCTTTCTTTTTATTATCTCTTTTCACAAATATACCTTCCTTCTAGTTTATTTTACAAATCAATTCTATCATAGCTACCCCCTCCCATGTCAATATGGGGGTGGTAATTTTCAGGATAAAAACGTGAAAAAAATCACTAAAGTGTGTAGTGGTAAACTTAAAGTAGACAATTGTGTACATAGAAAAAGGTCATATGTATCAAACATATGACATTAAACGTTATTTATTAAATTAACCTATTTATTTTGATTTAGCAGCTTTAAATAACCTAGACCAAATCTTATCAGTCGAATAATTTAAAATCCCTACCTTATATATTTTAAGTCCATATTTAACCGCTACAAAATTAAATATAATTAATACTACTATTGATATTAATACATCAAATACGGTTATTTGTCCTAAAACTAAAAGAGCTGGTGATAATAAGCAAGAAATAAATGGAAAATATGAAAGAATCCTAATTAATAAAGAACCATTAAATACTCCTGCCATAATAGCTAAATAATAAGCTAGTAAACTAACTAACATAATTGGAGTTTGAATCTGTTGATAATCATCCATATTTACTGTCATAGAAGCCAAAACTCCAGCTACTAATGAATAAGCAATGAAAGACAATAACATTAAAATTAAAGTTAACGGAATTAAATAATAAAATTTATCTACTAAACCACTCGTTGATAATGTATTAAATATTTCTCCAATATTATCTGTTAAATCAGTTGCAACAGGATTTAACATATTTCTAATCAATAATCCTATTCCCGAATAAGTAAGTAATAATATACCTTGTAGAATAACAAATGTATTAGCAGCTAGTATCTTAGAAAAAAAATGTGTCTTAGGACTTACATTAGAAATAATAACTTCCATACTTCTAGTTGATTTTTCTTCATTAATTTCAGAACCTAACATTTGTACCAAAAAGATAATTAACATAAAAAATGGTAATATTACAGTTGGAAAAACAGTACCCATTATAATAGACATACTCTCATCACCAGTTTTAGCTTCATTATCTAATATTATTCTATCAATATTAATAGGTGATGATATTTTATTTAATTCTTCTAAATCAATATTAGTAAGACTCATAGCTATTTTAGTTTTAGTAGAAGTTAAAGCCTGTACTAACATTTGATAATATAATGAATCAATTTTACTATTAGTAATTATTTTAGCCTTTAAATAATTATCTTCATCTGAATCAAAAATTATAGCTACCTTATCATTATCCTTAACTTCCTCTTTTAATGATTCTTCATCTCCATCAAATGATAAAAAATCTGTTTTATAATCATTAGCCAAAATATCATTTGCTTCATTTAAATTCTTTTTAAAGACATCACTAGTATAACCAGTTTTATCTAATATAACTACAGTAGTTTTATCATTAAAATCGCCACCAAAAAGATTAATAATACTATCTATATTTATTATACCAATAATAGAAATCATAATTATTAAATTAGCAATTAAAAACCATTTTGTTTTCATTTTCTTCTTAAGCGAATAACTAACTAAATACCAAAATTTACGATTCATACTTCTCACCTACACTTTCAATAAATATTTCATTTAGTGTTGGTTCTAATGTTATAAATTTTGAAACATTGTAATTAGCTATTTTTTTAAAGACATATGGTACAACACTATCATCTGCTATTTTTACTACATACTCATTAGCTAACTTGGTAACATCAATTACCCCTTCTACTTCTTTCAATTTATCAGGTTCTATATCACCAACAATATGAATATTCTTTTTTCGATAATTCTTTTTAATATCTTTTAAATAACCCTCTAAAACAACTTTACCTTTTACTAAAATAATTAATTTCTCACAAAACATTTCAATATGTTCCATTTGATGTGAAGAAAAAATTATAGAACATCCACTACTTTGTAATTCATAAATAGCCTGTTTAAACATTTCAACATTTATTGGATCAAGTCCTGTAAATGGTTCATCAAGAATTAATAATTTAGGATCATTTATAACTGCTGAAATGAACTGAATCTTTTGTTGATTTCCTTTTGATAATTCTTTTATTTTTCTATTTTTATACTCAGTTATATGAAATTTTTCTAACCAAATATCTAATTTTTTATTTATACTTTTTTCAGTCATACCTTTTAACATACCATAATATATAATTTGTTCTTTAACTGTTAATTTAGTAAGTAAACTTCTTTCTTCCGTAACAAAGCCTATTTTATCAGTAATACTATAATCAATTTTCTTACCATCTAATAATACTTTACCGCTATCAGCGTCAAGTAAACCCATTATTATCCTAAATGTAGTTGTTTTACCTGCACCATTAGCACCAAGTAATCCAAATATTTCTCCATCTTTAACTGAAAATGATAAATTATCTACTGCTTTATTCATACCGTATGATTTTGATATATTTTCTACTTTTAACATCTTATCCTCCAAAAAAAGCATTGCCTAAGCAATGCTTACTATTATTTACAAGTTGTTCCGATACTTTCGTAAAGAGTTTTAATATCATCAACTAAGATTTTACCATCTTTTATTAAAGATTCATTAGCTGAATCAATTTCTATTAATTTTGCAGTATCTACTTTACTATAATCAATTTCAACTTTACTTGTTAGAGTATTACCATCAATACTTACATCATAATTATAATATTTAATACCCTTATAAGGACTATACATACTTTCAATTTGTTCTTTATAAGCATCTAAATTACTTTCATCATCTGAAATAACTTTTTCTGTTGAATCAATAACTGTTACATAATTACCTTTAGACTTAACAACATATTTAAACTCTGCTTTGATTCCATCAGAAATAGTAGCATTTCTAGTACAAGTCATAGTTTTTTCAGTATCATCATTACCACAACCTGTTACTATAACAGCAACAAATACTAATAATAATAGACATAAACATTTTTTTAAATTTTTCATATTCCCTCACCTATAATTTAATATTATTTAACTTCTTTGCCACAATTACTGCAGAATTTTCCAGTTATTGGAGTTCCACATTCACTACAAAACTTTGGTAATTGTTCAGTAGCTACTTCTTCTTGAACAGGTTCAACCTTTTCTTTTTCCTCAACTACAGGTTCACTAGCAGCAGGTCTAGCAAATGGATCAACTGGTGCTTGTTGAGGTTGTTGGTTATTATTATTAAATGGTGCTTGACTAGCTCCACCAACCATACCACCAGATGCCATATTCATCATTCCAACACCCATGAAACCTTGACTAGCTCCATTAGCATTATTAGCAGCATCTTGTACTGCATTAGCATAAGCTCCAACAAGTGTACCTTGTTGCATCATACTATTAGAAGATAATTCATAATTGTCAATCTTCTTAGAAGATTCATCATCAAGTGAAACACTTTCAACAATAAAACCTACTAATTGAAGCCCACGATTACGGATAGCTTCATCAAATACTTTAGCATCCATTGTCTTTTTAATAGTATCAGTTTGACTAGGTAACTCCAATACTGGAACTTTATGTTCACTATTACCAAGTTCATTTAATACATTTTGGAAAGAACCAATTACTTCAGAACGCATTTGTTCAGTAATTTCTTCTTTAGTAACAACATCAGCTGTACCAGCATGTATTCTCATAAATGTAGCAGGATCACTAATACGGAAAGTATATTTACCATAACATCTAACTTCAACACGAAGTGGTGAATAAGTACCTGTCATTTGATTTGGAATTGGATGAGACCAATCTTGGAAAACAATTGGTGTTGCAGTTCCAAACTTATTATCTAATATTTCTTTAGCATTAAAGAAGAATACTGCTTGTTCTTTAGCAGGTGCACCATTATATTTGAAACGTTGCCACATTTCACCAAACACCTTACCAAATTGTCCACCAAAGAATGATGGTGAAGATGATTGATCAAACTCATATACACCTTCTTCAGCAGTCGCATCAACGATACTACCAGAATCGTAAATTACAGCTACCTGTCCAGGTGCAACCATAATTCTACTACCCTTTGAAATTTGTCCAGTCGGAGTAGTAACTTTTCTCATCAAAATCTCATTACCCATGTCTTCACATTTAATCAGATCTTGCCATTGTTCATGAAGAGTTCCTCCAACTGATGAAACCATTGATTTAATTAAACCCATTTAATTTACCTCCTTATTTCAATAGTCTTCTTTCAAATCTACAATTTTCCAACATTTCTGTAAATTAGCTACAGTAATGTTAAGACCACTTTTACAATATGAACAAGTCTTTTTTTCAAACGAAGAAATTGGACTTCCGCAATTAGGACAATTTATACCTAATACTTGAATATCAAAACCAGCCTTATTAGTATCATATATATAAACATAAGATACTGTATAACGAGTTTGTTTTTTTCTCTTATTTGAAATAACAGTCTTGCCATTTTGTATTTTTTCATAGTAATACTCTAATGATGTAGATATATCTAATTTTACCACATTTTTTGTTTTATGGTAGCTTTTTATCGCATGTTTATGAAAAATTATGTCATCATAGCGATATTTTACATTATTATCTATTAAATCTCTAATCTGATTTACTAATTTACCACGAATTAAATCATAATCAGAATTATTAAATGCTGCTAAATTTTCACTTTCAATATTATTCAATATATGTCTAATATATTCTTCTGTTTTAGTATAAAATTCTTTTTCATTAAAATCAGGAAAATCTTTTAAAATAGTTGGTAAATAAATATTAGTCATTCCATTTACTTGTTTATGTTTAATCATATTTTCTTCTCTTGCGTCTTTTATTGCCTGAAATAATTTTGAAAAAGAATAACCACTATAACCATATTTATTTAAAATAAGTCTTACCATTACTATTAAAATAAATAATAATGCTAAAAAGCCAAACACAATACCTAACATAATTTTTAATATTGTAAGCATTACTACATCACCTCGTATAAATATATATTACTACTTATTAAATATATTCTAATTGTATCAAATTTAATCTAAAATAAAAAGATACTTTTAAAAATACCTCTAAAGTATCTTTTTTTTACAATAACCCATTGCATTTTTTCTATACCAAGTAATAAATTGTTCTTTAGCAGAAACATGATCTACTTTTCTATTATTTCTTTCTTCGTCAGTCATTTCAGCCAAAGTTTTATCAGAACCACTCGGACTAAATACATACCATAAATCGCTTCTCATAACATCATTTTTTATACCTCTTTTTTCATAGGTTAATACTCCTTTATTAATCCCATTAAATTGCAATAATGTAACTCCATCATAATAAGTTAAACAATCTAAAAATTGACATCCCCTATCACTAACATCTTTCATATCAATCAATAATTTATCAATATTTTTAGATAAACCACTTCTATGAACAAAAGCACCAGGATAATTGGGATTATTAGGATAATTATAAATATTAAATCCTGAATCAATCACAAAACATGGTCTTTTTAAAGCATCATATGCTTGTATTACTTTGTTTTTAGAAATATAATTTATATCATTTATTTCAGGTTCATCAAATTCCATTATTACTATTTCGATTGGTATTTTTTCTTCCATAAATTTTTTTTTCATTTCATTACCCTTATTTATATTACCGGTTACAAAAGCTAATTTATCCATCTTACATTTCTCCTTTAAAATTATAAACTTTTTTAATTATATTAGGATTATACTCTGGTTGAGTTAATTCCATTTTCTTATCATCTGCAATTTTTCTAGATAATAAATACATTTGGATTATTAAATAATATTCTTTCCAAAAAATATCACCATTTAAATCAAAGGTATTTAAAATTGATACATTGGAGTATTCATTATCTATAATATCTATAAGTAAATTATCTAATTCTTTTAACTCATGAGATAAGTAAATAATCTGACTATTTGGATTTCTAAATAATAAATTACTTCTTCCATGACAGAAAGATCCTTTATCATGAATAACTGGAATCATAATTCCTGTTTCTGTTAAATTAGATTCTAGAATAGTTGCTGCTGTTTTGGTATCATATCCACTCATAATTTGAATTAAGGAAGTATCTTTAAAATCAATAGGTAATTTATTTATTTTTTCTTCACTTTTTTCAAATATTATTTTTATTTTCTGATTTACTTTTTTTATTTCATCTGGAGTAATTGTTAAACTAAATAAAGAAATAGAATCTAAAAATAATGATATTGGTCCTAAAC
>CAKPAQ010000051.1 GCA_934133015.1 uncultured Bacilli bacterium
TAAACATTCCTTCTCTCTAGCTTATTTTATATATTAGTTCTATCATAGCTACCCCCCCCCCATGTCAATGGGTGTGGCAAAATTTGTTGTTAATTCAGAGTAAATTATTAATTTTGTACACAAAAAAACTAGATATAATCTAGCTTTTATTCTATTTATTTAATTGATCAATTAATGTTAAAAATTCTGTTTTTAATTGTTCCATAAACTCTTCTGTTTTACCTTCAAATCTAGCTGTAATATTAGGACCAGTATTGCTTGCTCTTACTAATGCCCAACCATTATCCATTTCAACTCTTACTCCATCTATATCAATTATTTTGTAACCTTTACTTATACAATAATCTTTTACTTTATTAATGACTTTCATCTTTTTAGTATCAGGAGAAGCTATTTTTATTTCAGGAGTTGAATAATACTTAGGAATTCCTTCTAATAATTGACTCATAGTCTTATCAGTTGAAGAAAGTATTTCAATCATACGTAAGCCAGCATATAATCCAGAGTCGAATCCTGGAAACTTGTCTCTAAAAAAGACATGACCACTGAACTCACCACCAAATACACAATCATAATCCTTAGTAGCAGCTTTAGTGTAAGAATTACCAGTTCTACTAATAATAGGAGTACCTCCTAATCGTTCTATTTCTTCAGGTAAAGCCTTACTGCATTTTACATCATACAATACTTTTTTATTGTTTGACTTAGGTAATAAATTACGAACGATAGCAATCATATATTTATCACATGGTATATAAGTACCCTTTTCATCGATAATACCAACACGATCTCCATCCCCATCGAATGCTATTCCAACATCTGCTTTTAATTCAACAACAGCATCCTTTAATACCTTTAAATTATCTTCTACACATGGATCAGGGTGATGGTTAGGAAAACTTGGATCACTATTACCATATAATACAATTAAATCTATTCCTACTAAATTATATATTTCTGGGGCAATAAAACAAGTTGTACCATTACCACAATCAATGATAACTCTTAATTTCTTTATAGGATTTAAATTAAGTGAAGATAACAATAATTTAACATATTCTTCTTTAATATCATAATATGTCATTATTCCAAAACCATCATCAAATTTACCAGCTTTTAAAAACTGATAAAACTCTTTTATCATTTCACCCTTAGCATTTCCTCTACTATCAAATGAAAACTTAAAACCATTATCATCCTTAGGATTATGACTAGCTGTTACCATAACACCAGCTGGCATATTTTCTAATATACATCCATAATAATACATTGGTGTCGTAACTAAACCAAGATTAACCACATTGATTCCAGTAGATAATATTCCGTTTACTAAGTTATCAGCTAAGCTCTTTGAAGAATATCTATTATCTCTACCTACTACACAAGAAGTTTGATTAAACTTTTTTATATAAGTACCAAAAGCTTTACCAAAAGTATAAGCAACATTTTCATTTATATCAGAAGGATATACACCTCTAACATCATACTCTCTAAATATAGTTTCTTTAACATCATCTGTTAACATTCTAGCCACCTCTTATTCTAATAATATTCTACCATAAAAAAAAGAAAGTATAAAGCCTTTCTTTTGAAAACTAACATTATTGATATTTTTCCATTGATTTCATCATTTGATTTATTTGTTTTTGACTAGGTTTTCTTCCCATTTGCATCATAAGTGCTTTAATCATTTCCTCATTAATAGGAGGATTTTTCTTCAAATATTTCATCATATATTTACGAGCAATAAAGAAACCAATAACTGCTCCAACTATTAAAATACCTAATACTTTTAAAATATCTAAAAACATTTCCATTTTTCTCATCTCCTACTTATGTATTTTACTAAAAATTGTTATATTAGACAAGTATTTTTAAATCATCTAACCAAAAATAATCCTGATATTCAAAATCACAAATAAAGTAATCTACACCTAAACTACTTAAAATATTAAAAAATGAGGAATAATTATGATTAGCTGTAATTAAAATATAACTATTTTTTATTGTAAGAACACTAATTTCATCTTTATATAAATTATTTATAATATGATCATTTCCATTTTTAGAATAAGTCATATCTTTATGATACTTTACATATATTTGTTTATTTAATTCATATTTATCTATTTTTTCGGTTAATTGAGTAAATAAATTTAAGCCATAATTCATCTCATGTTTTTTCATAAAATATAAGTGTTTTAATACTTCATATAGATTTCTACTATTATCTTTGTATAAACTAACAAACTCTTTTTTTATTTTAAATGCAAAATATGTTCTCACTTTTATCACCAATAAAATAATATTAAAAAAAGAGATAAAAATATGTCGTTTTCTATCCCTATTTTAATAATTTTTCAATTTTATCAGCTATATTAGTTACATCAAAACCATATTTCTTATAAACATCATCTGTACTACCACTAGCACCAAAACTATCTAAAGTAAATAAGTATTTATCATTATATACAAATTTATACCAAGAATATGAAGATGATGATTCTATGACAAATACTTTAGTACCTACAGGTAATAATTCTTTTTTATATTCATCTGATTGCATATTGAATAGTTCAATTGATGGCATAGATATTACTCTCATGTTGAAACCTTTGTTTTCTAATATTTCACTTACTTCTAAAGCCATATCTAATTCTTCACCAGATGATATTATAATACCACTTACACTACCCTCTTCTTTTTTTACAATGTAACCACCTTTGGTCACTTCATTAATACTAGTATTATCTTTTATTTTAACTTTGTTTCTACCAATTGATAATATATATGGTCCTTCGGTATTATTCATAATATATTTGTATATTCCAATTAACTCATTAACATCGGCTGGTCTAAATAAGGTAGTATTAGGAATACTTCTTAGTGATACTAATTGTTCACATGGTTGATGAGAAGGTCCGTCTTTTCCTAAACTAATAGAATCATGAGTAAAGATATAAATAACTGGTAGTTTCATAAGAGCACTCATTCTAATAGCTGGTTTCATATAATCAGAAAAACTTAAAAAAGTAGAAGTAAATACTTTTAGACCAGTTAACGCTATTCCATTAGCGATACATCCCATCGCATGTTCTCTAACTCCAAATAATATATTCTTACCACTTCTATTGGCACTAGTAAAGTTATCCATATTTTCTAAGTAAGTTTTGGTAGAAGAACTTAAATCAGCACTACCACCTATCATAAATGGAGTTGAAGTTGCATAGAAATTAAGAATTTTATTGTTTTGATTTCTAATAGTTTCATAACCATCTTCTGGTAAATCGTATTCTATATTGTCACAAGTAATAGTTAATTTATTGTCTTTTAAATTGTCATAATCTTTTTTATCTTCTTCATTTAATATTTCTACAATTTTATGCCAATTATTATATAATGGTTCTACTCTTGAAATAATAAGTTTTTGCATATGTTCTATGGCATCTTGTGATACAGCGAACGGAACATCTCTAATACCTAAATTGTTTTTTATTTCACTGATTTCTTCTTTAGTTAGAATAGATCCGTGAGCTTTATTAGAATTTTGATATTTTGAATATTTACCAATTGTAGTATTAACAATAATAAGAGTTGGCTTATCTTGAGATTTAGCTTTTATAATAGCGTTATCTATACTATTTATATCTTCTCCATCACTTACAGTGATAGTATTCCAATTCATACTAGAAAATCTTTGTTCTATATTTTCAGTGAAAGTATCAGTAGTAGTACTATCAAGGGTTACTTTATTACAGTCATAAACAACTATTAAATGACTTAATTTTAATGTACCAGCAATAGAAATAGCCTCGTATGATACTCCTTCCATTAAATCTCCATCACCACATAAAACATAAGTATAATAATTAATAAAGCTTAATCCTTTTTTATTGTAGTAATTTCTTAAATATTCTTCACTAATTGCGATACCTACACTACTAGCTAAACCTTGACCTAAAGGTCCAGTAGACATATCTACACCAGGAGTAATGTTAAGTTCTGGATGACCTGGCGTTTTACTATTTATTTTTCTGAAGTTTCTTAAATCATCTAAAGAAATATCAAAACCAGCTAAAAATAATGTTGAATATAATAATGCTGAACCATGACCACTTGATAAAATAAAGCGATCACGATTATACCAATTAGGATCAAGTGGATTAACATTTAAATGTTTAGCATATAATGTATATAATATAGGAGCTGCCCCTAAAACTATTCCTGAATGACCACTATCTGCTTCATTTATCATGTCTAATCCTAAACAACGAATAGAATCTACTATCTTTTTTTCATTAATTTCATCTTCTTTTTCTTTACCTATAAATAACATAATTTCACCTATCTTTATTAATTATAATTATAACATTTCTTTTGAACAAAAGAAATAGATGATTTTATTCATCATCAAATAAATCATCTATCTCTTCTTTTACTTTCTGATTTTGATTATTTTCATTTAAATCTTCTATTCTAAATTCTCTAGTTTCGGTTAAATCACCAGGCATTATACTAGTTGGTTTTTTAGAAGTTGGTTCTTGATTAGCTTCAATTAATGAACTTTCTATAGCTTCTTCGCTTGTTTTTTCTTTTAAATTCTTTTTATTTCCTTTTTGTTTTTTCTTTTTTTCTTTAGTGGAAGTTGCTTTATAGAAATAGATTCCAATCCCGCCAATTAATACTAATATTAGTGAACCGGTAGTTACTATAATATATCTTAAAGTATGATTTTTAGTATTACTATCGTTATGTGAAGTACTATCTAAAAGGTTTGAAGTAGATGAATATTTACTTGTATTAGAAGTAGTTTCTCTTTCTTCTAGAGCTCCACGATTAACTATTATTTTGTATTCTTTTTCATTACCAGAGGTATCAGTTACTGTTACAACAACGGTATTTTTTCCTACTATTAAATCAGTAGCGCCAGTTATTTTTACTTTAGATGATGCGTCTTCACAAGCGGCTTGTATAGTTACATCAGTTGCTTCATATGGAATATCAGCCGTATATTCAGTTCTATCAGCGCTAAAGCTTTCATTTAAAGTATATCCTTTAATACTTAATGATTTTAAATTAGCATTACCTTTAGCTTTTTTTATGGCTAATTCATAAGTAGTTGTGTTTTCTTTATCTTCTGAGGTTACCACTATTTTAACTATTGTTCCAGTTTTAATATTATTATTATTTGCCTTCAAACTAGATGCACCAGTACTAAGAGTTAAATCAAAATCAAGACTAGTAACTGTATTTTCTACATTAACAGTATATTTATAAGTATTTGATTTGAATGATGGTTCAATAGTTCCATTTTTGATAGTTAGTTTTTTAATTAATGCTTCTGATGATTTTTTTACTTCTTCTTTATTAACTACGGTAACTTCACAGGATGAAGATTTACCGTTATTTGATTTGACAATAATAGTTGCTTTACCTGCTTTAATTCCTTTAACTACACCTTTTTCATCAACTGTAGCTACTTCTGAATTGGAACTAGTCCATGTTAATTCTTTATTGGTAGCATCACTTGGAGTAATAGTTGCGGTTAAAGTTATAGTTTCATCAACATATAAACTTGGGATAGTATCTTTATTTAAAGATATTCCTTCTACTTCAACATCAGTGGGTGTTGGTGTTGGAGAAACACTTGGAGTTGGAGAAGGATCAGGATTATTTTCTTCTTCAGCAAATGTCATAATAGGGATAGTTAACAACATTATACTAAGTATTGTATATATACATAATTTAATTTTTCTATTCATAATTTACACCTCTATTTACTATATAGATATTTGTAATAATTTATTATTTAACCTATTACAAATGGATCATCACTTGTACCTGAACCTGTAGTTTGTATGTTTGGTTTTAAGTTTATTACAACTTTTAAACGTCCAGTATAATTGGATGCATTGAGACCATCAAAACTAATTGTATTAGTGACACCCCAGACATGAGAATAGGAACGTGATGAAACTCCTGCTGGGCTCATTGTCCACCAAAAAGTTGATGAGTCATATAAATAATATTTATTATTAACTATATTATGATATCCACCTGCATAAACTAGTTCATCATAACTAAGTAATCCTACTTTTGCATTTACTACACCTTTACCATTACCATCACTACTACATTTAAAGTCTGGTGTATAACTAGAATATAAGGTCATATTTGCATTTCCTGATGTCCAACTTGAATCACGCTTAGCTTTTGCTTGTTCACAATAATAATTACCTGTAGCTACATTTTTAACTAAGTCTGATTTACTTCCGATATTTGTTTGATACCAATTTTCTAGTGCTGATTTTATTGCACTATTTGAATAATACATATAACTATAATTATTATAACTTGAATTAAA
>CAKPAQ010000052.1 GCA_934133015.1 uncultured Bacilli bacterium
TTCTCACCTTCTAAAAAAATAACATGAGTAAATTTTACCATATTTTTCCAGTATTGACACAAAAAATGTAGTTAACTTTTAGCTAACTACATTTGTACTTTTTTCTTATTTACATCAGTTATTTGTGAGTGTAATTGGTCATCCCATAGAATGTCTTTAAAGTCTTTTTTTCTGTCTCTTGCTAACATATTGATTGAACTATTTTCAAAATTAATTACGCCACATACTAAATCTACATTCTTTATTTTACTGATATTAACTATACATGACCTATGTGTCCTAAAAAATCTAGGATCTTCACTTAGTATTTCTTCTAGCTTACCAATAGGCTCTTTTATTTCTATATAGTTACCATCTTGTAAATACACTTTAGTATCAATATCATCATTATCCTTTTTAATATATAAAATATCATTATAATAGATTTGCTTAAACTCACCATCTTTTTGAGTTTTCAATGATTTGAAAGAAGTTACCATAATATAACTATCTAAAAGTGCCTTACCAAGATTATCATTAAAACAGTCAAACTTTGAAATAAAATCAATTGCCAGTAATCTTCTACTGAAAGCTGATTTTTGTAAATTATCATGAGTAGTTATTACAATAATTGGACTTAACCAATCATTTCTATTTCTAATATCTCTTGCTAGATCAAGACCACTTTTTCCAGGAACTTCTACATCTAGAATATAAATATTTTGACCATTAGTATTTAATATTTTCTTTACGTCATCAGCATAATGATCAAATTCCAATATTTTATAATTTTGCCTTTCATTACCCATTACTCTTAATATTACTGATATATATTGATCACGAAATCTTTTTTCATCTTCATAGATTACAAAATTTACCATTATTATCCTCCAAATAATAAAGAGACTATTTTTTTCTTTTAGTCTCTATTTTCAACTTTTTTGTTACTTCTTTAATAGTTGGTGGCTTTTTTTCAGTTATTATACTCGTATAACATACAAACCACACCAATATGACTAAGAGAATTATGTATATGACTTTAGCAGCCTCAGCATCTTTTAATACATAAAAAATCGAAGTTAATGCAAATAAAATATTTATTCCATATATAATAAGTACAGTAGTTCTCTGTGAAAAATTCATTCCTAATAGCTGATGATGAATATGTTGTTTATCAGCAGAGAAAATAGGTTTTCCTTTTAGCGTTCTTCTGATTATAGCAAATAATGTATCAATTATAGGAAGTCCTAAAATAATTATTGGAACAAATAAAGAAGTCAAAGCTGTTCCCTTAAATCCTAATAATGATATAACCGCTATTATAAAACCCATAAACTGACTACAGCATCCTGCAAATATCTTAGCTGGATAAAAATTATGACATAAGAAACCTAAAGTTGCACCTAACATTATAAAAGTTAAAGTTATTTCTAAAGTACCAATACGTCCTTGATAAAAACATATAATACCAGTTGTCAAATAAAATATTGATGTTACTCCCCCACTTAAGCCATCTAGGCCATCTGTAAAATTAATTATGTTTATACAACCAACTATAAACAAAATTGTTACTAATTGTGATAACCAGCCAAAATGGAAAACCAAACCAAAAGCTGATATTTCATTTAGTACTATACCACCATAAAAGACTATAATTGAAGCAGCGATTATCTGACCTATCAATTGAACTGATGCTCGTAAATCATTTATATCATCAATTATTCCAAGTAATACTATTATGAAACTGCCTATTAAGACTGCATTCATTTGAATACTATGTTGACCAAACAGCATGTATCCAAATAAAAACGAAAGAAATATTCCAAGTCCACCTAATTTAGGAATAGGTTTTTTATGAATATGTCTATTTTGCTCAGTATTTCTTGGTATATCAATAGCACCTATATGATGAGCTATCTTTTTCATAATTGGCATTATTAAAACACTAAATAAAAATGTTACTAATACTATTTTTAAGATGTGATCAATATCATTACCAAACATGATGTCACCTCACTTAAATTAATTATAAAAAATTAAATTGAAATAATTACTCTCATACTTATTTCTGATATTTATATTTTAACATATTTATTCTGATTTTGATAAGATATTTTAGTATCTATTTAAACTAATTTATAACATTTCTAGTGTTTTAGTCACTTTAAGTTAACTTTTAAAAAATTGCTCAAAAAAAAGACATTTGATATGCCTTTTAATCATCTATTAAAGAAATATTATCAAGTAAGATACCAGTTCCTTCCACAACATTAGTTAGTGGACTATCAGATATAAAGACAGGTACTTTTAATTCTTCTTTTAATTTTGGTACTAAACCTTTAATTAATGAACCACCACCAGTTAAAACAATTCCTCTTTCAGCAATGTCAGCAGCTAATTCAGGAGGAGTTTTTTCTAATACGGTCTTAGCTACATTTATTATCTTTTTAATATCATGTTTTAAAGCATCCATTACGTCATCTGAATTAACTATAATTGTTTCTGGTAAGCCACTTGATACACTTCTACCAGTTACTTCTATTTGTTTTTTATCTTTTTCTTTTATAACTGTACCTATGCCTGTTTTTATATCTTCAGCTGTTTTTTCTCCTATTATTACTTTATATTTATCTTTTATATAATTAATTATATCATCATCAAAAGTATTACCTGCTACCTTTATGGAATCACTAGTAACTATACCTCCTAATGATAATACCGCAATATCTGTTGTACCACCACCAATATCTATTACCATACTACCAGTTGGTTTAGAAATATCAATACCAGCACCAACCGCAGCTACTTTTGGTTCTTCTTCCAAAAATACCTTTTTTGCACCTGTTCTTTCAGCTATTTCTTTTATTGCATTTTTTTCTACTCCTGTGATATTAGATGGACAACATATTAAGATACGTGGTTTAGATAATATACTTTTTCCTATTGCCTTTTTTATAAAACAATTTAGCATTTCTTCAGTAATATCGAAATCAGCTATTACACCATCTTTCATTGGTTTAATGGCAGTTACTTTACCTGGAGTTCTACCAAGCATTTCTTTAGCTTCTTTTCCTACAGCTAGTACTTTTTTAGTATTAGTATCGATACTCACAACACTTGGTTCATTCAATACTACACCTTTACCTTTTACATATATTAATACATTTGTAGTTCCTAAATCTATACCTATGTCACGCACTATATCACATCCTATATTTCTTGTTTTAATCTTAAATATTTATTTTTAGTAGATTCTCCTCCTTTAATATGTCTAATTTCTATGTGATTTTTAAAAATTTTATCAATTGTTACATATTTATTTGGATCAATCTCTCTTAATCTTTCTGTCATATCTTTATGAACAGTACTTTTACTTACTTTATATTTTTTAGCTGCTTCTCTTATGGTACATTTAGTTTTTTCAATATAGTCAGCTATTTTTTTTACTCTTATTACCAATTTTTTATTCATAAAAACCTTCTTTCTAGTAAATTATATTTTTACTAGAAAAGTTTATGAATATTAGTTAATTTCGTTTAGTTTTTTACCTATATAATTTTTAGGATCTTGTAAGCTACCATTTATAGTTAATTCAAAATGTAGATGATTACCTAAATCTTTGTTTAATTCACAAGTACCACTTTTACCAATTACTTGTCCAGCTGCAACTTTGTCTCCTTTGTTTACAGTGGTTTCACTTAGACTTTGATATACACTTATTATTTCATTATTATGTCTTATTGTTACACTTTTTCCAAGTAGTTCTTTTTCTGCTACTTCGATTACTTCACCATCAAGGATACTTACTACATCAAATACATCTTTATTTACATAGTCAATTCCTGTGTTTTGTAGATAAGTATTCTCATGATAAATTATAGCATTTTTTTGATCTTCTTCTTGTCCTTTATAATCATAATAATTTTTACCAATACTTACACTTTCGTTAGTATATGGCTTTAATATTTCTTTATCAACACTTATTACTGGTACATATTCATCAAGGATTGTTCCTGATACGTAAGTATAATTATCATTTTCAGCACTATTTGGTTTAGTTGATAAATATACGGTTAATATTAAAGCTATGGCAAATACTGAGTAAATTATTGGTAGTACAAATGGTTTTAATACTAATCTCTTTTTCATTTTTTTCACCTCATTTAAAGTTTGAGCAATTAAATGAGTTTTATACTATTTTTTTAAAATATTTTTGTAGCTAAATAGATATCGTATATAAATGATGTTACAAGTTGAATTAAGGAAAGAGCCATTAAAAAATATATAACTTTAGCTTGAATGATTTTATTTTTTTTAAAAATTTGGTTTATATTTATGGCATCAAGTGACCAGATAACAATTATAGATACAAGTATGTATAAAAAGATTTTAGCATTCATTAGTTGTTTCCTCTTTTGTTTTGATACGTTTATGCTTCTTTTCGTAGTCTGTGATTTTTTTAACTCTTCTTATATGTTTTTCTTCTTCTGATTTTGGTGTTTTAATAAATGTATCTACTATGTCTAAGGCTCTATAAGTTGGGATACTTCCATCTAGTGCTAAAATATTGGCATCATTATCATTACGAGTTAATCTAGCTTGTCTTACTGTATCTACTTTTGCACAACGGATGCCAACTACTTTATTACAAGCTATAGATATTCCTATTCCTGTTCCACAAATTACAATACCTAAATCAAATTCATTATTTACTTTTGCTTCACCAATTCTAAAAGCATAATCTGTATAATCAACTGATTCAGTAGAATTTGTTCCATAATCGATTACTTCATATCCTTTTTTTAATAAATATTTTTTTATTTTTTCCTTTAGTGGATAACCACGATGATCATTCGCTAATCCTATTTTCATATTTTCACCTCTTCTATAATACATATTCTATCATATATTAAGTTAAAATAACGTAATAAGTTTTATTCTCATGCATTATTCTCATATATAAAAAGGCTTACATTAATCTGTAAACCTTATTTCATAAAATGGATCTTCTAATCCTAACTCGATTGGTTCTTGATCAAGTAGTTTTAATTGTTTTTCTGTTAAATAATCTTTTTTAATAACTATTTCCATTACAAATTCATCAAAATAGTTGTCATTCATTATAAAATACCCTTTATTATCTTTATCGCCCCAACTATTTTCTACTTTCCAACGAACTGGTTTATTATCTATTAAATGAACACCAACTAAACTCATTGCATGAGCTAAAGTGATAGCATTTAGATTTAGATTCTCCTCTTTATTTAACATTTTAAAATTAAATACATCTTCATAATTGTAAGAATTAGTATCTAGAATTCCTTTTTCTTGATTACGCATTTTCTTTACTTCAGCGCCAAACCAAATAGGAATATTATCCTTTAATTGAGCAATCGCTAATTCTTTGAATTCATTTAAAGGTAAGTTTATAAATTCTAATACTCCCTTACCTAAAATATTATCTTTGTATTTACTATAATATTTTTTATAATATTCTTTATTATACATTTTCATAGAAGCAATAGGTATAAAATCATCTAGATTTAGTGTACAATAGTGATTATAAAATTCTTGTGGAGTTAGTTTTTTACTTACAACTTTATTGTCTTTATCTTTATATTCAAATAATATTTCTAATGGTGGAGTTCCAAGCATTTTTGATAGGATTATATAGTTTTCTTCTATCATTTTTTCAGTCATAGTCTGCATTTCTTTAACAGATTTATTTTGTTTTTTAGCTTCTAATAATATATAAATATCTCTTTTTATCTTCTCATTATAAACAATTATTAAACTACGACTATCTTCACTTGTAGCGTTTTCTGGCATATATGAACTTGGGATAACACCATATTTTTTTATTAATTCTCTAAAATATTCAAAATATCCACCTTCTTCAAGGTTAATTATCTTTAATTTATTTATAGTGTCAAAGTCATATTTTTCTAAAGATATTATATTTTCATAAATTGTATTTGATTTTTCTAGTTTGTCATAAAATACTAAATAATTTACTGATAAATCAATATCTTCAGGTTTAATATTAAGGTTTTTAGCAATATCATGTTTAATCATATTTATTCCAGCAAAAGCCCAACAGCGACCACTATTTTTTTGATCTAACCTTTTACTATCTGGTAATTCAATGTTAAAAACATTTTGATCTTCTACTAATACTCCACTATTAAAACAAGTTTTATTTATTCCATTGTTGATAATAGAATCTGATATTATTTTGTTTGATTTATCACTATAAAAAGTATTTCTATATTTTTTTATTTGATTTAGAGATATC
>CAKPAQ010000053.1 GCA_934133015.1 uncultured Bacilli bacterium
GGTTTAAATAATGATAAAGACTTAGCTAGAAAGTTATTAGATTATAATAAAAATATGTTAATAATAGATGCTACTTCTGGAATGGAAATAACTTATGGTAATGAAGAATTATGGTTAAATCCATCAAACTTACTTATGATAGTTCAAAATATTAAAAATGGTTTAAATGAATATATTACTAATAGTTATTTAAAAAAAGAAATTGAAACTAACTATGAACAATTAAAAGTCTCATTATCCGAATTAGATGCTGATATTAAATTAACTGCTGAAAATGCTTCTAGAAAGACTATTGTAGTAAATAATAATTCCCTAAAATATTTAGAAAAGTATGGTTTTAATGTAATATCATTAGATGATTCTAATATTAATATCAGTGATAAAACAATAACTGAAGTTAATAAATTAATTGATAAAGGTGAAGTTACTCATTTATTTGTTTTAGATAAAACTAAAAATAGTAAAGTATTTGATAATATTGTTTCTGAAACTGGAATAAGTACTTATACTTTTAAAAAATTAGATAATATTAATGATATTGAAAGAGATAATAAAGAAAATTACATAACTCTAATGAATTATAATATTGAATTATTAAGAAGTGAATTATATTAATTAACCACTTCTTTTTTTCAAGAAAAAAAGACTATTTTCTAGTCCTAATTTCTTCTTTACCAGCAAGTACCCAATGATACTTTCTATTAACTATTGTTGACCCACATCTTGTACAATTGTTTTGACTAATTATTCTAGTCACATAACCACAATTAGGGCAAGCAATACTTTCTTTTTCAGTTCTATTTTTAACAAATGTTAAAATATATTCTTTTTCATTACGTTTAGTTTTACTACCACTAATTATTCTATCTCCCTGAATTTTATCTTTATCTTCTTCTTTAATTGGTGATACATCAACAACATATTCATGATATGATACTTTCATCCAAACCTTAGCTATTTCAATATCATCTTTAATAGTTAAATTAACTAATTTACTAAAAATGGGATTCATATTAGAAACAATATTTTTAACATTTCTTTCTTTAGCCTGACTAATACTAATCAAATAGTTATTATATAATTGATCTGCTAAAACATCTCTTAATAATTCATAATTTTCGTATTCAACGCCACTAATTATTTGACTATATAAACTATAAGCCCAATTACCATATTCCTTACTAGTATAATCTTTACCAATATTTTTTAAATACTTATCAGATACTTCCATATACATACTTTCATCCTTAGAAAGTTTAGTAATCATGATAAGACATATTAAAATAACTATTCCTAAAAAGATAAATCCAAATACAAATAGACCTATCATATTCTTCTTTTCCTTTCAATAAGAGAAATAAATAATACCATAACCAAAAGTACTATTCCAACTCCTGCTAAAATTATACTAGATGCATACTTTTTATTATTAAGAATTGAATTCTTATTTTCAACTATCTGAGTAGTTGTTGTAACTTTACCAGTTTCCTCAATTGTATAATTACTATCATCAAAAGTCTTTTGAACATCACCAGTTAAATCAGTTCTATAACCAATATTTAATAAGCTAGTACCTATTTTATTATCATATTTATTATATGAATACTCATATATTTTCTTTTCCATATCACATTTTTTACTTTGAGAAAAACCAACAAAAGTACTATCACCTATTATTGTAAATGGAATACCACTTTTACTAACACCATACAATTCCTTAGCTTTTTTCATTAAATCATTATTAATATCTGATGAAATATCATAAGAATAAATTTTAATATTAAAATATCTTTCTTTTAAAGCCTCCAAATAAGCTTTTTCCTGATTACAGTAGTTACACCCACTACTATTAAAAAAATAAATATTTACTTCATTTAAAGCAAAAACTTTATTAGGTAAAATTAAAAAAATAGTTAACACTAGTAACATAAAAATTCTTTTTTTCATAATCACTCACCCTTTACTTTTCTACATTACTAGTATAACACAAAATTACTTAAGGAAAAAGAACATTTTTTATTTTAGAGATGACGCTATTATACTAAGTTGATTAGTAACAACATATATAAGTGAATCATAATTAGAAATATTATCTTGTAAATACTGATATTGAGCTAAATTCATAATATTTTCTAACATAATTATCTTATTTTCTTTAAGTTTTACTAAAATATCACTTTTATCAGTTTCAGAAACATTTGGTATAGAAACAGCATAAAAATCAACATCTAAGTTCCAAAGACTAGAATCATGTTCACTAATACCTATTCCTATTTTGGCATTTAATTGTCTATTTATAAAATCAAGCTGACCTGGTATTAATTTAAGATAAATATCTACATTGGGATAATTATTTATTATATTGATAATAGAATTAATTAATACTTGATTATTTTGACCATAATCTGGAACATCTATTACCAATTTTTTTAAAATTCCTTCATATAATTTTAAAACTTGATTAAGTGTCAATATTTCTATTCTTTTAACGCCTGATTCTATATTAAATAATGCTAATTCTGAATAAGTCATACTATTTATGGGAATATTATTAACATCTTCACTTGGATAAACAACTATCACATTATCCTTAGTCTTTTGAATAGTAATAAATACTCCATCAATATAACTAGTATTTAAAGCTAATTTAATCGCATCACTACTATTAGCCGGACTATTTTTAGTATATAATCCTTCTTTAATAATAAGTTTCATTTAAAACCTCCTATGATATATTATTCAAATATTTTAACAAAATTAAAAAAAGTTATTGCCAAACAAAATAATATTTGATAAAATTAAGTTGTTAATTCGTTATGGCGAGGTAGCTCAGCTGGCTAGAGCGTTCGGTTCATACCCGAAAGGTCGAGGGTTCGATCCCCCCTCTCGCTACCAATATAGTTTTAGACTAATCTGCAAAGATTAGTTTTTTTATTAAACAAGGAGTTAATTATATGAATAAAAAAATATCTGTAATAATATTGTCATTACTATATACATTATTTTGCGTTGTTGGAATTAGCTTTATGGCTTCCAATAGTTTCAAATATCTAACTAAAAACTTTTTCTTAGTAATAATAATAACGTTAGTTCTATTTATAATATTTTATTTTTTACTTACTAAACTATTTAATTACTTAGATAAATATAAAACTAATGAATTAAAAGTATCAAATAAATTATTAATCTTATTTGATAAACATCCTATACTATTTTCTTTTATAATTATGATTTTAGCTTGGTTAATCTATCTTATAGCTTTTTATCCTGCTATCTTATCGCCAGATCCAAGTTTTCAATTACTACAATATTTTGGGATTGATAATAAATATTCAAGTTATGTAGTTTTACTTGATAAAAATGTTATTATTACTAATCATCATCCTGTAATTCATACTTTATTACTTGGTACATGTGCTAATATAGGTTTAACTTTATTTAACGATATAAACATTGGCCTATTTATATATAGTATAATTCAAACTATTATTTTAGCTTTAACTTTATCATATACAATCTTCTTTATGAAAAAGATAAACACGCCATTAAAATATCAAATCATTTGTCTATTAATCTACGCTTTAGTACCAGTATTTCCTCTTTATGCAATGAGTCCTGTAAAAGATGTTATCTTTGGTTGTTTAGTTATTCTATATATAATTCAATTTTATAAATATCTAACTAATATGGAATCAATAAATATAAAATCAATTATAAGAACCCTTATCTTAATAATTTTAGTTATTCTATTTAGAAACAATGGAATTCACTTAGTCATCTTAACTTTTCCATTATTAATATTATTATGTAAGAAACATTATAAAGTTTATTCTATTATGACCTTAATTATTATTACTATCTTTATTACTTATTCAAAAATAGTACTTCCTTTTTTCAAAATAACACCATCAAGTATTAGAGAAACACTTAGTATACCTTTCCAACAAACAGCTAGATATGTTAGTAATTATGATGATGAGGTAACTAAAAATGAAAAAGAAAAAATAGATAAAATATTAACTTATGATACTTTAAAAGAAAGATATAATTCTGAAAAAGCTGACCCTGTAAAAAATGAATACAATCGCTATGCTACTAATGAAGATTTAAAAGAATATTTCAAAGTGTGGTTTAATATGTTTACTAAACATCCAATGTGTTATGTAGAAGCAACTATTAATAATACTTATGGTTATTTCTATCCTGTAAAAACCAATTGGTATGTCTACTATAAGTACAATAAAACTTTAAAAGATAATAATATTGATTATCATTATAATAGTTTATCTTCACTTAGAAATAGTTTATCTACCTATGGAAGAAGTTTTCCATATATTCCTATTTTAGGCTTAATTGTAAATATTGGATTTAATAATTGGTTACTTATATTTATGTTTATTTATTTAATATATAAGAAAAAATACCATGAAATGTTTTATTTAATACCATCATTTGTTTTAACTTTAGTATGTATAGCGTCACCTGTAAATGCTTACTTTAGATATGCTCTTCCTAATGTATTTGCTATGCCAACACTATTAGCTATATTTATCCATATAATCAAAAAGAAAGAATTAGAAAAAAGCATCTAATTCTTTTAAATTTATTTAATACTATTTATATATTTTTCTTTTAAATGGCTTATATCAGCACAACTCATAAAACAAATAACACTATTTTTATGTTTAGTTAATTTGGAAATATCATTCTCTGATATCATATCACCATTATTTAAGCCATCTAATACAATTTTTGAAGTAACCCCAGGATAATCTTCTTGACTCTCGCGATTACAATCTATTTCTGTTATATATTGATAATCTGCAATATTCATACTAGAAGCAAATTCTTTAGGAAAAGCAGCTGTTCTAGAATAAGTATTTGGTTTAAATACAACTACCAATTCTTTGTCAGGATATTTTTGACGAGCAGCTTCTAATGTAACTTTAATTTCAGTAGGATGATGAGCATAATCATCAATTATAACAATATCACCATATACTTCTTCAGCAAATCTTCTTTTAGCATTTTTAAAAGTTTTTAACAAATCATGTATTTTTTCATAACCAATTCCTAATTTAGAACACATTGTAATACAAGCTAAAGCATTTAAAACCATATGTTTACCATATAAAGGTAAATCAAAATGTCCTAATAAATTACCATTTATAGTACAATCAAAACTAGCTCCACTAGCATCAAAGGTAATGTTTTTAGCAACGACATCATTATCATCATTAAAGCCATAAAAGATAACTTCTTTATCAAAATTAATCTTACGTATATTAATGTTATCTCCGCATACAATTAATCCTTTTTTAGTATTTTTAGCAAATTGTTCAAAGGTCTTAATAATATCATCTATATCTTTATAACATTCTGTATGTTCAAGTTCTATATTAGTAATAATTGAATATGTAGGATGATATGCTAAAAAGTGTCTATTAAACTCATCAGATTCAATAACAAAATATTTATTATTTTTATCAGCATGACCACTACCATCACCTATAAAGTAATTACACCCATAAGTATTATTAAGAACATGAGTAATTAAAGAACTAGTAGTTGTTTTACCATGAGTACCAGATACTGATATAGTTTCAAATATATCTGTTAAATCACCTATTATTTCATTATAAGGTTTAATTGTTAAGCCGAGTTCTTTAACTCTAATTATTTCTTTATGGTCATCACTAAATGCCTTCGAATATGTAACAATAGTATCTTTATCTATATCATGATTACTATCATAATAAATAGGTATACCTCTTACATCTAAGCCAGTTTGTGTAAATTTATAATCTTTAACATCATCATATCCACTAACAGTGTTACCAAGATCATGTAATAAATTAGCAAGTGTTGCCATACCTGATCCTTTTATCCCTATACAATAATATTTCACATCGTTCACTTCCTCTACTACATTATACAATAAAGGTCAAAAAAAAAGAATAGATAATACTATTCTTACTAAATAAATTGGTTATTTTGTTCAACTTACAACAAATGGATTAGAATAATTTATTTCAAATCATAATTAACTTGACTAATTTTCATACTTGTTATTGCATTAAACTTTTCTATTTTAAATCTAATTCTTTTATTGTATCTACAGATAAACCTGTCATTTTAGAAATAAGTGATATTTCTATTTTTTCTTTTAACATATTTTTAGCTATCTCTATATTTCT
>CAKPAQ010000054.1 GCA_934133015.1 uncultured Bacilli bacterium
CTCCAGCTCCAGTACAAGAAATAGTAACTCCAGAAGTTGTTCAAACACCCGCTCCAGTACAAGAAATAGTAACTCCAGAAGTTGTTGAGACTCCAGCACCAGTAGAAGAAGTAGTGACTCCAGAAGTTGTTGAGACTCCGGCTCCAGTAGAAGAAATAGTGACTCCAGAAGTTGTTGAGACTCCGGCTCCAGTAGAAGAATCTATGCCTTCTGAAGCTATTGTACCTGTTAATGATTCGTTATTAATAGATGATAATGTAGAGACTGTAAGTGATAATAATTCTAATTTATCAAGTTATGGCTTAGAAAATTCGTCAGGAATATTTAAAAGTAATTCTTATGCTGATAAGTTAACACCTGAAGAAAAAGCAAAATTTGCCGCTATAATCGCAGGAGAAGACAGTTATAGTTATGAAGGAAGTCTAGCAGCGGCATCAACTGTACTTAATCGCTGTGATACAGCTAATTTTGCCTCATATGGTGGCGATGATCCTTATAAGCAATTAACCGCACCTTCACAATTTGTAGCTAAAAATAGTGCCTTAGCTCAGACTTATTTAAATCATCCAGAACAAATACCTGACTTTGTAATGGCAGCCGTAGATGATGCGTTAAATGGTTATCGTAATCATAATTATCTTTCATTTAGAGCTTCTTCTGGAAACGATAGAACACAAATTGGATCAAATGGTAATTGGTATTTTAATCAATCTAGTGAAGTTCCAAATTATGGTTATGTTGAAAATAATAAAAGTAAATAAAAAAGACCTCACTATTTTAGTGAAGTCTTATTCGTGTGCTTTTACACAAGATTCTAAGATATGTAAAATCTTATCTTTCATCTCATCATCCGCTTTATTCCATACTAATTCAAAAAATACTCCCATACCTGGTAAAGTAATTTCATCATTATTTTTTATACTTTCTTCAATTGCCTCTCTCAATACATTTATATCATCGCCTTTAAAATTATTGATAATATGACTTCTAATATCTAAATCCATATTTAAATCTCCTTTCAATTATATTTTGTTTAAGATAAATACTTTTTATACAATAATATGAAAAAAAATAAATATGTGGTAGAATATTAGATAGTTTGGGTGGTAGTATGAATATTAAAATAAATGATAATATAGTAGAAGTTGTAATTACTAAAAAAATAGGTAATAAAAATACTTATCTTAGAATTAAGAACGATTTAAAATTATATGTAACTACAAATAGTTTTGTTAGTGATCATAGAGTACGACAAATAATAAATGAAAATATGGATTCTATAATTAAAATGTATGATAAGCAAATTAATAAGATTGAAGATGTCAGTGCTTTCTTTTATTTAGGAAAAAAATATGATAAAATAATGACCACAGGAAAAGAAATAAATTTAGGTGATACTAAGGCTTTTATTGGAAAAGAAGCTAATATTGAAAAGTGGTATAAAAAACAAGCTGAAGTAATATTTAAAGAACATCTTGATTATTGGTACAATAATTTTTCATACAAAATACCTTATCCTAATTTAACAATTAGAAAGATGACTTCACGTTGGGGTGTATGTAATTCAAAACTAGTAAGAGTAACACTTAATCTTGAATTAATAAAAAAAGATATTGATTGTTTAGACTACGTTATTGTGCATGAACTATCTCATTTTATAGAAATGAACCATTCTAATAGATTTTGGAAAGTTGTAGAAAAAAATTATCCAAATTTTAAATATGTACGTAGAAAAATGAAAAATTATTGATAAGTTAATTACAAATAGGAGGATTTATTTATGCTGATAACTAGTTTAGAAAATGAAAAAATAAAAAAATATGCAAGACTTAAAGAAAAAAAGTATCGTGATATTGATAATCAGTTTATAGTAGAAGGTATGCATTTAGTACTTGAAGCATATAGAAGTGGTTTGATAGAAGAAATTATTTTGGAACAAGATGAAGTCTGTGTACTGGATTCTCCTAAAGTTTATGTTACAAAAGAAATTATCAGAAAAATAAGTACATTAGAAACACCAGTTAATATTTTGGCGTTGTGTAATAAACCTAAGCCTAATTTAGATTATGGAGAAAAATTGCTATTGTTAGATAAAATACAAGATCCAGGTAATCTTGGAACTATAATACGTAGTGCCAAAGCTTTTAACGTTGATACAGTTGTTTTAGGGGAAGAAAGCGTAGACTTATATAATCCTAAAGTTATTCGTTCTACTCAAGGAATGATGTTTCATATAAATGTAATTACGCATGATTTAAAGAGCTTAATTTTAGAATTAAAGAAAAAGGAAATACCTATTTATGGTACGAATGTCCAATATGGTGAAGATGTTAGAAAATTAAAAGAAAAAGATAAACAAAAATATGCCTTAATTATGGGTAATGAAGGTAATGGTGTATCAAAACAAATATTGGATATGTGTGATTTATTTATATATATTAATATGAATTCCGAAGTGGAAAGTTTAAATGTGGCTATTGCTACTTCAATTTTATTATATGAATTAGATAGAAAATAGAGGTATAAATAATGGAAGATTATATTTATGTTGGAAAAATAGTTAATACACATGGAATAAAGGGAGAAATTAGAATTCTTTCTGATTTTGAATATAAAGATAAAGTTTTTGTACCTGGTGTTAAGATTTATTTAGGGCGAAAAAAAGAAGAAATGACAATTGTGACTTATCGTCATCATAAGAACTTTGAAATGGTAACTTTAGCTGGTTATAATGATATAAATCAAGTGTTACGATTTAAAGGATTATATGTTTATATAGATAGAAAAGATTTAGTACTTGATGATAATCAAATTTTAGATTCAGATTTAATTAGTTTAAAAGTTATTGTAGATGGTAATGAAATAGGCTATATCAGTGATGTTAGAAATGTTAGTTATAACAATAAGTTATTAGAAATTAACTTTAATAATAAAACTAATTTAATTCCTTATCAAAAAGAATTTGTATCTGAAATTGATTTGGCCAATAAAAAAATAGTTATTACACCTATTAAGGGGATGTTTGAATGAAGATAGATATATTAACTTTATTTCCAGAGATGATAGAAAGTTTTTTTAAAGAATCAATTATAAAAAGGGCAATAGATAAGAAATTAGTTGATATAAATATAATTAATTTTAGAGACTATTCAACAGATCCTCATGGTAAAGTTGATGATACTCCATATGGTGGTGGACCTGGTATGGTACTTACTTGTCAACCAATATTTGATTGCTTAAAGAGTATTAGAACTAATGATTCTGTAGTTGTAATGTTAACACCAGATGGTATACCTTATAAACAAAAAAAGGCATATGAATTTGCTAAATTTAAACATCTTATTTTACTTTGTGGTCATTATGAAGGCTTTGATGAGAGAATAAGAAGTATTGTTGATTATGAAGTATCGATTGGAGATTATGTTTTAACTGGTGGAGAGATACCAGCGTTAGTATTAGTTGATTCAATAATTAGATTAATACCTGGAGTTATTGAAGAAGAGAGTCACTTAGAAGATAGTTTTAATAATCGTTTATTAGATTATCCTTCCTATACTAAACCAAGAGTTTATGAAGGAATGGAAGTTCCAGAAGTATTAGTTAGTGGTGATCATAAAAAAATAGATGAATTTAGAAGAAATATGAGTTATAATAGAACTATGGAAAGAAGACCTGATTTATTGGATGAAAAGTAGGAGTTGATAATATGTTGGATAAAAAATATTTAATTGTCAAAGAGAAAAATGATCCTTCAATTACTTATTTTGAATATGAAAATATGGAAGGATATGATTTATCTCCTAAAAAGAATGTAAAAATAAAAGATGCAATTAATGTAAATAAAGTTGTCATAATAAATCCTACTTTAATGAATAAGGTTGCTAATAAACAAATTAATTTAAAATTTAAGAAACTCTTACAATTAATTAGTATTATTTTTGAAACAGATGATGAAACTGGTAGTGCTTATAGAGAAGGCTTAAATGAAATTAGTAAATTAAGATTAGAAGCTAAAACAAAATATTATAAATATATGAAAGAAGAGGAGGCTGAAATAATCGAAAAAAAATTAGACATTTTGGACCAAGAGCTTAGAACTAGGTTGTTTTATTTGGAACAAAGTTTCCAATATAATTACAGTAATCAAAATGAAAATGAAATTGGTAGAAGAAGTAGATAATTTTATATTAGTGGGGGGGTAAAATTATGGATAAAGTAATTATTGTTAATTATAATACAGTTAGGGATAATTCAATTGATATGAATTTGTATTCTTTTTTAAAGTTGTGCATGGATAGTGGAACGCCTTTTACAGTGTGCAATGTTACTGAAGAAGAATTTAGTGCTATGAAAAAAGATTTAGATAATCGTGGATATTTAAGTGAAAGACTTGTTAATCTGGAGTTTCATAACTATTATTCATGTAGATGGATGATTACTAGAAGTGATGATAGAAATAAGATATTGTTTGCTGATTATGATAATCCTAAGAAAAGAGGAGCTTATTCTTTCAATTATGAGACACATGACTTACAATATAATGAAGATGAAATACAATTTTTAGAATATTATCATTTAAGGCTTATTGATTATGGTTATACAAGTGGATTAAAGATATATACAACCGAGACTTATGATGATGTTATTAAACATTATCAAGATGAAGTTAAAGAATTTCATGATGGAAACTTAAATAGTAAAAACGTGAAAGTTAAGTTAGAAAATAGACAAAATTGAGATGAATATTGATTATAAATTGTAGAGTTTAAGTGAAAAGAGTAGTTGTACTCTTTTTTTTGTTAACTTTCTTTTTTTAAAAAATGCTTTACTTGGAACTAATTATGTGCTATAATGTAACTCGCTGTACAAAAAGGAGGGGAAATTATGCAAAATTTACATGTTCAAGAAATCAATCGTAGTAACTTTCTTTTTGATTATTATTTAAAGAATTCATTAACTTGGGACAAAAATAAAAAATTTGCTCCAAATGGTTTATCAAAAAGTGATTTTGATGATACTACGGTTGCGTATGCTTTATATGGTGAAGATGTATTTGTAGGTTTATCTATTGTTAAATTTGATAAGACAGGTAATGTTGTTGATTATAGAAGTATAGTTGATGACTTTGCTGATGAAGATAGACGTAGCGAATATTTAAATCAAGAAGTATCACAAAAAGTTAAAAAATTAGAAATGATGAGATAAAATTATCTCATCATTTTTGGTTTATTCATATATTCTTGTTTAATTAAATCGTTTTTATTTTTTTCATCTAAAACAGAAGCATATGCACTAGTAATGGTTTTTTCATATTTAAGCATCTTACTGTTTCCTTTAGAATAGGTAGTAATAATTGGTATAGAGCTATCTTTTTTAATTTTATTTAAATAATTTTTTCCATTATTACTGAAACCTAAAATTCTAATATATTCAATTTCTTTAAACATTTGAGCTTTTTCTTTAGTAAATTCACATAAAATATGGATTAACATACGACTTATTTTATTGTATGTATATCGTTTGGTTTTTACTTGTTTAATCAATTCTTCTACACTTTCAACATCGACAATTACTTTTTTAAGACGATTACCAATTCCTTCATCTACAGTTTGATAAATACTAAGATCATCACAAGTTAGAATCTTATATTTTATAAAAGGAAAATAATTTTCTATTAAAAACTTAGAATTTTCCATTTTTTGAATAGTTTCAATTGGCACATGTTGTTTCCATTTAGAATTTGTTTGAAAGGCTAGACGAATACTTGAAGCACTAGATATATTATTAATAGATAAAGTAGTATTATTATAGTCATTTGTTCTTTTTATAGTAATTGGTTTAATATTACTTTTTTGATTGATAATAGCTTTAACATAACTAAATCCAAGTAAATCATTAGGACTAATTATATCATTTCCTGTTAAGTCTTTTAATGCTAAATTAAGACTAGTAGGATAGTTATTACCTAAATCAAGATATTTTTTAACTCGCTTGTCATATTCGTTATTATTAATTGTACTATTAGCTAAAGAAAGTAGAGTATCAATATTATTGCTTTCACTTCCAAATACTAAATAATTACATTTTAAATGAGTTAATAATTTAATTGATGCATCTGCAAAAAAATCAGCACTTTGACTAGCAAAGGGAAAAGGTAATTCTACAACTAAGTCTACACCATATTT
>CAKPAQ010000055.1 GCA_934133015.1 uncultured Bacilli bacterium
TAGTGTTAGTATAACGATAATTATCTATATAGCCACTTGCTCCTAGTCCAAAACCATAATATTTTTCATTCATCCAATAATTAGTATTATGGATAGCTTGGTAACCATCTTTAGAAAAATTACTTATTTCATAATGAATGTAGCCATTATCTTTTAATTTCTTTCTAATCGTATTATACATCATTAAATCTAATTCATCATCAATATATTCAATATTTTGATTTTTTAATTTTGTGTGATCTTCTAAAATTAATGAATAGGTTGAAATATGATTAACATTTAGACTTATTATTTTATCTATATCACATTCTAAATCAGCTAATGTTTGATTAGGTATGGCATATATTAAATCTACATTTATATTAGTAAATCCCATGTCTTTAACTAAATTAATTTTTTCGTATATATCTTTTTCTTGATAATTTCTTTCTAAAAAGGCTAAATTTTTATTTGAAAAAGACTCAATTCCTATACTTAAACGATTAACTCGATGTTTTTTTAGAAATAATAATTTTTCTTTGGTTATACTTTCAATATTACATTCAAAAGTAAATTCATAATTATCATCTAACTTTATTTCATCTATTATAGTAAATAATAATTTTAATTCTTCTATATTCAAAGCTGATGGAGTTCCACCACCTATATAAATAGTCTTATATTTTGTCTCTTTGGGTAAAATACTCATTTCTTTTTGTAAGTGATAAAGATAACTATTTACTAATTTTTCATTATAAAATATTTTAGAAAAATCACAATAACTACAAATGTGGTTACAAAAAGGAATATGTATATAAATACTTTCTATCATACTAGTTAGCATCATCCATCTTTAACACTGATAAGAAGGCTTCTTGTGGTACTTCGACACTACCAATTTGTTTCATACGTTTTTTACCTTCTTTTTGTTTTTCTAGTAATTTTCTTTTACGGGTTATGTCACCACCATAGCATTTAGCTAAGACATTTTTTCTTAAAGCTTTTATATCAGTTCTAGCTATTACATGATTTCCAATTGATGCTTGAATTGGTACTTCAAACATTTGTCTTGGGATACATTCTTTTAAAGCTTCAACAACACTTTTTCCACGTTTATAAGCAAAATCTTTATGAATAATTGTACTTAGGGCATCAACAACTTCACCGTTTAATAAAATATCCATTTTTACTAAATCACTTTCGCGATATCCTATTAATTCATAATCAAAAGAGGCATAACCTTTAGTGTATGACTTAAGTTTATCAAAAAAATCATATACTATTTCAGATAATGGTAATTCATAATGAATATTTACCCTTGTTTTGTCTATATAATCCATGTTTACATAAGTACCTCTTTTATTTTGGCATAATTCCATTAAAGGTCCAATATACTCACTTGGTGTAAATATATTGGTTTTTATATATGGTTCTCTAATTGAAGATATTTTTTGACGATCAGGAAGTTTGGCTGGAGAATCAATAGTTATATTACTACCATCAGTTAGGGTTACTTCATAAATTACACTTGGCGAAGTAGCAATTATTTCAATGTTAAATTCTCTTTCAATTCGTTCTTCTATTATCTCCATATGTAGAAGTCCCAGAAAACCACATCTAAAACCAAAACCTAAGGCATCTGATGTTTCGGGTTCAAAAATAAAGGAGGCATCATTTAACTTTAATTTTTCAAGAGCTTCTCTTAAATCCTCAAATTTACTTGATTCAATTGGAAAAAGTCCACAAAAAACCATACTTTTCATTGGCTTGTATCCAGGAAGCGGTGTATCAGCAGGATTATTATCTAAAGTAATAGTATCCCCGACTCTAATATCTGAAATATCCTTAATTGATGCCGCAATATAACCAACATCGCCAACAGTTAAAAACTCTTTTTTCTTGTCTTTAGGGGTATTAACACCAAGTTCAACAACATCATAAGTGGCTTTTGTTTCCATTAAACGAATTCTATCCTTATTACGTAATGTACCATTTACTATTCTACAAGATATAATAACGCCACGATAAGAATCAAAATAACTATCAAATATTAAGGCTTGAAGTTTACCATTTTTATCACCCTTAGGCGAAGGAATTCGTTCGATTATAGCTTTTAATAAGTCTTTTATACCAGCTCCTGTTTTAGCACTAGTATAGATAAATTCATCTTCCCTAAAACCTACTGTATCCATTAATTCTTTTTTTACCTTTTCAATATCAGCATTTGGCAAATCAATTTTATTTATGACAGGAATAATAGTTAAATCATGTTCAAGAGCTAAATATAAATTAGCTAAAGTTTGAGCTTCCATTCCTTGAGCTGCATCAACTACTAATAAAGCTCCTTCACAAGCAGCTAAACTACGACTTACTTCATAAGAAAAATCAACATGACCAGGTGTATCAATTAAATGTAATAAATAGTCTTCATTATTATATTTATAATTAAGCTCTACAGCATTAAGTTTAATAGTAATACCACGTTCTCTTTCAATATCCATTGAATCAAGCATTTGTTCTTTTAATTCTCTTTTTTCTATAGCGTTAGTTTCTTCTAATATTCTATCTGCTAAAGTACTTTTGCCATGATCAATATGGGCAATAATTGAGAAATTACGTATATTTTCTTGTTTCATACCACAATCACCTAGTTAATTATATCAAAAAAAATACTATTTTTATAGTACTTTTTCGTTACTTATTGTTCATAGTATTTTCTAATTCTTTAAAGATAAAATTAATAGTATTTTCAAAGGCTTTTCCGATAGTTTGTGATATTTTTAAAGAGATACTTGATATTTTATTATCATATTCATCTTCTTTAGTACTAATATAGTTATTGATATCTATGACTTTATTTTCTTTAACATCGTCTTCAAATTTTTTTATTTGTTCTTCGGTTAGTATTTTTTTATTTCGAGCTTGATAGTCAATATATCCGGAGTTAGAAGCAAAATATATGCCAATAAATAGAAATACTAAGGTTAAGCCAATTATTTTTAAACATCTTTCCATAAATTATCCTCCAATATAATTAGCTAAAATAGAAACTATAATATCTAGAGTATTATAAACTTCTTGAATAGTATTTTCACTTCCACCTACTTCAATAAGGATAGTGTTACCACTAAAATCTTGATTGTAGATACCATTTACGCCTTTTCCTTGTTTTTTGTAAATTCCTCTACTTAAACCAGGATAATTAGTTTCTAAATCAGTTTGAATTTTATTAGTAAATTCTAGATTTTCTTTGTAGTTAGGATTTTCAAGACCTACAATAAATAAAACTCGGGCATAATCTTTTTCATTAATAGTTGTTGTAGATATTTTTCTACCAACTGAATCACGATGAAGATCAATATAATATGTTAAACTAGGATTTTTTTCTTTAGCATCTTCCATAAGCATCTTAGTTACTTTATAGCTTGAAGCATAATTCCAGTTATTCATTTTTAAGATTTCTGATACATTGTTTTCTTCAACTAAAGCAGGAATTCCTTTATTATTTAATTTTTCTCTTAATATATAACTAGCCATCATTACATTAGGAGTAATATTATATGAAGCTGTATTTTCTTTTTTATACTCTTCTAATTGATGAGTATTATAAATATAGACAACAGGATTATCTATTTTTTTATTTGAATAAGGATCTTTGATATATTCACTATTATTTACTACTTCAACATTATCAGAGGAATTATAAACGTTGTTATCTAAATATTCATAATTGTTTTTTACCATAGTAAAGGGGTTATTTATATCAATATTACTTAAAAAATTATATATTTTTACAAAAAGGTTAACTTTAGGAAGTTTATATTCAATGTTAGGATTATCTTGAGATAAAAGAAAACGTAAAAATTCTTCGTTACTAATATTAAATTTTAAGTTATTAAAAGTAAAAGTTAAGGATACTATAAAAATTAATAGTAGTAAAATACATTTTATTCTTAGTTTATGATTAGTCTTTTTTCTTATCTTTTTTATTTCTATCACCCCTACTTTAATAGGAGTTTATCATATGGTATTTTAATTAAATGTCGAATTTTTTATGTAAACTACAATTTATACTATAACTTAATACTTCACTTAATTGATCTATTAAAAAATCTATTTCTTTAGGTGTTACCATCATATTGTAGTTTATTGGAGTTAGAACTTCAAATATTAATTCTTTTGTTTCTTCTTCAGTTAACAAACCTACTTGACCTAGAAGATTTTCTTTTTCTTCCATAGTTAAATCTTTATCATATGATGCATAATTTCTTTTAGTTATTGGGATTAATTTGTTTTTATTATAATTATCTTTATTATAACTAAAGTGTTTATATAAATATTTTATAGTATCACTTACAAGCACAATAGCGTCTATAACAGTTGGGATACCTATAGATATTACAGGAATATTAAGTACTTGTTTAGATATTTCTTTTCGATTATTTCCGATTCCAGAGCCAGGATTAATCCCACTATCTGTCATTTGAATTGTTTTATTTATTCTGTCGATTGAGCTTGAAGCAAGGGCATCTATTACTATTAAAAAGTCAGGATTACTTTCTTTAATAATACCTTTTATCATATCACTACTTTCCATACCAGTTGTTGCCAAAACACCAGGTACAAAAGTTGAAACATTACGATAATTAGGAGATGGTTCTACTTCATCCATTTCAAATAAATATTTAGTTACTAAAATGTTTTTAATAGTCTTTGGTCCTAAGGCATCTGGGGTTGAATCAATATTACCAAGTCCAACAATTAATGCTTTTTTGTTAAAATCAAGATTTAAACTCTCTAACATTTCTTTTAAGTATTTTATAAGTATAGTTTCTAAATCTTTTTTATTTTTCTTATCAGTTACGTCTTTAAAGCTTATGGTTATATATTTACCTTTTTTCTTATTTAGATTATTTTTATCATCCAATATATCAATATCTGTTATTTCAATATCATTAATTTTATTCTTTACTATTTTTATATTATTATCGGTTAAGTCATCGTTATATAAATCGACAACTAAATCAGTCCTAATATTATAGTTTTTTAAATCAATTTCATTATTCATCTATATCACCTACTACTATTTTTCCAAAATCGTTAAGTTTTATTTGCTTTTTTGGTAAAAATTTGTTAGAATGAAAATGTTATAAAAGTGAGGTGAAAACATGCCAAATATTAAGAGTGCTAAAAAACGTGTAATTACTAGTGCTAAAAAAGAAACTAATAACACTGTTATTACTTCTAGTATGAAAACTGCTATTAAAAAGTGTGAAAAAGCTATTATTGCTAAAGACAAGGAACAAGCTGATGCTAATTTAAAAGTTGCTTGCAAAAGAATTGATAAAGCTGTAGCTAGTGGTTTAGTTCATAAAAATAAAGCTGCTAGAGAAAAATCTAGATTAACAAAAAAGAAAAACGAAATGGAGTAAGAAATTACTTCTTTTTTTATGTTCTTGGGAATTTAAAAATAATTGTATTGTAAAATATTATTTGATATAATCATATTATGGTATGGTGATGATATGAAGAAACTTGTAATAATGGGATTATTATTAATTACATTTGGTGTTTGTATGCTGTACAATAGTGAAATTGTAGCTTTTACAGTTAGCAAATTTATTAATCCTAAAGAAAAAGAAAGTGCTTTGGTAAATAACGATTATGCTCTTAATAATAGTTATAATTTTGTACAGATAACTGATAATTTTTCGCCTAGTAATCGCCAAGATATTTTAAATATATATTATACAGTGATTAATTCAGGAATGGAAAATTTTACATTTTATTGTCCTAAAGAATATAAAAATTGTATAAGTGAAGTTGATAATATATCAAATGATCAAACCTTATTATCTAATATAAATAATTTTGTTCCTGTATATAATAGTTTTCAAACGATAGAGACTGAATTTGATACTTTAGGTAAAGTTGATATTAAAATTACTCATAGTTATAATGATGAGCAAATAAAAGAACTAGATAATAAAATTAAAACAGTTATTGCTGAAAATATTACAGATAATATGGATACAGAAACCAAGATTAAAACAATTCATGATTATATAATCAATACTACTAAATATGATCGTAATCGTAGCGATAATAAAATTAAACAATATCATTCTGATACAGCTTATGGAG
>CAKPAQ010000056.1 GCA_934133015.1 uncultured Bacilli bacterium
ATCTACTTATTATGTAAAATACAAATTAGATAATGAGGAACCTAAACGTCTTTCTTTATTAGAACTTAATGATTATGAAATATATACAAGTAGTGAAACTCTTATGCCTGGTAGTAGTGAAATTCATGAATTACGTATTTGGATTAGTGATGATAGTCCAAGTGTTGTATCAGATAAACATTTTCATGCCTTAGTTTTTGTTGAAACATTTGAAAAGTCAAAGACATATAAAAAATATGTTGCTGGTCAAGAAGTTACATTATTAGATGGAAGTAAATATCATGTTTTAGAAGATAGTAATGAAAATCAATCAAAGGTAAAACTATTGAGTGATTATAATATTGATTTTAATGGTAACCAAGATGTTAAGTGCGCTAATGAAAAATATATTAAGGAAAAAGTATCTTCTGAAGAACTACCATTATATTGCTCAACTGGAGAATATAGTTACCAAGTTGGTGTTTTATATGGTAAATATTTAGAAAATCTTCAAAATAATTTAAAAAAATATGAAACAAGAATTGATAATATTGAGGTTAAATTTCCAGAAAAAAGAGAATTAGTTAAAGTTTTATCAATAGATGACAATGGTTCATTAGTAAAGGATAGTAATCTTAGTTGGATAGAAAATCTAAATTTTTGGACAATGACTAATAATGATACTGATGTTAATTATAATTGGGCGTTATCTTCTGATTTAGATAAAGTAGAGTTAAAACAATATAAAAATGATTCCAAATATTTTGGATTAAGACCTGTTGTGATTATAGATAAAGATAGTGTTAAATAGTTTTATTTTGGTAAAAAAATGCTTACATTGAAAAAATATTTGTGCTATAATTCAATCGATTGGCAAAAATAATACAAGTCTAAAATGCCAGACTTGTTTTATTTTTGTTTTTGAAAGGAGTTTTTATGAAGAAAAAGTTAGATCTTGGAAAAGATAAAATTGATAAGTTACTTTTTGCTTTTTCTATACCATGTATAATTAGCATGATTATTAATTCAATTTACAATATTGTTGATCAAATATTTATTGGTAAAGGTGTAGGTATAATTGGAAATGCTGCAACTAATGTAATTTTTCCAATAGTTATAATTTGTAATGCACTAGCTGGCCTTATAGGAAATGGTGCTGCGGCAAATCTTAGTTTAAGATTAGGTGAAGGTAAAAAAGATGAAGCTAAAAAAAGTATAGGAGGATCTATAGTTTTATTATTTATTGCTGCCTTTATAGTAGTTATATTATTTGAAATATTACTTCCAAACTTGGTATACCTTTTTGGTTGTACAAAGAATGTATACTCCTCAGCAATTACCTATGGAAGAATAATAGTTTTTGGTTCATTTTTTATGATTATTTATTCAGGATTATCACAAATTATTAGAGCAGATGGTTCACCTAAATATTCTATGATTTGTTTATTAATTGGGGCAATATTAAATATAATTCTTGATCCTATATTTATTTTTGTATTTAATATGGGAGTAGCTGGAGGGGCTATTGCTACCGTTATTGGTCAGATAGTATCTTTTATTATAAGTACTTGTTATATTCCTAAAATTAAATCAATAAAATTGAGTAAAAAAGATTTTAAGTTAGATAAATCTATTACTAAAACTTTAAGTTTGGGTTTATCTTCATTTATAACACAAATGACAGTTCTTGCATTATTTGTAGTTATGAACAATATAATGAATAAATATGCAATATCTAGTAAATTTGGAGAAGATATTCCACTTTCTGTATATGGTGTTGTTTCAAAAATAAATAGTTTATATGTGTCACTTATTCTTGGACTAGCTATTGGGGCACAACCTATAATAGGATTTAACTATGGTGCTGGCAATTATAAAAGAGTAAAAGAAACTTTAAAAAAAGTTATGATTTTAGCTTTTATTATTGGAATTATTTTTAATTTGTGTATTTATATTTTTCCTGAACATATTGTTTCAATATTTATAAGTAAATCTTCTAGTGATTATAATTTATTTATGGAATTTGCAGTTGATTTTTGTAGAATATTTTTAATGTTGTGTGCTCTTAATGCTTTTGAAATGTGTTCTTCTATAACAATTCAATCACTCGGTAATGTAAAAAAGGCTACTATGGTTTCTTTCATGAGGCAGATAATATTATTTATTCCTATCGCACTTATATTGTGTCATTATATAGGACTTTATGGTGCTTTATATGCTGGAGTTATAGCTGATAGTATTTGTTTTATATTTGTTATATTTATATTTACTTCTGAATATAGAAAAATTTCAAGATTAGAAGAAAAAGATAATAGTGAGATATTAATTGATAGTGAATCAATTTTAAAACCAATGCTTGATAAAAAAATAGTTGTAACTATTGCTAGAGAATATGGTTCAGGTGGTAGATATGTTGGAGAGAAATTAGCTAATAAATTAGGTATAAAATTTTATGATAAAGCTTTTATTAGTGAAGTAAGTAAAGAAACAGGGTTATCAGAAAATTTCATACTAGAAAATGAACAAAAACGTAGTATTTTGGGTAGTAGTGAATATAACAATGATGACAAATTATTTATAGCTGAATCTAATACAATAAAAAATATAGCTAAGAATTCATGTGTAATTGTTGGTAGATGTGGAGGCTATGTATTAAAAGAAAAGAAAAATGTTATAAAGATATTCTTGTATAGTGATGAAAAAAATAGAATAAATAGAGTTGTTAAATATTATAATATACCTAGAAGTAAGGCTAAAAAAGAAATTGATAGAATAAATAAAGCAAGAGAAAAACATTATAGTTACTATACTGGTACTTCTATATATGATCCATCAAATTATGATCTAATGATTAATGTTGATTCAGATGGTGTTGATAAGACAGTTGATTATATAGTGGATTATATTTTAAAAAAGTATGACAATTGAAATTTTTATGAGAAATCTCTTTTTTAATGGAGATTTCTTTTTTTTGTATATAAGGAAAGTGCGTTTTCTTACTAAAAAGTATCAAATTATATTGAAAAACATTTGTTTGTGCTGTATTATATAGAACTAAGATTGTAAAGGCTTTATACAATTTAATGTAAAAATACTTGCTTTTTTATTAGAGTTGTGCTATAATAGGGCGCATATAAGAAAGAGGGGGAACTATAATGAAAAGGAATAATGAAAAAATGGTGCCTAGATTAAGATTAGAAAATGAAAGTGAGAAAGATTATAAGTCATATCTTAGAAACTTCTTTTATGAACAAAATCCACCACGTCCAGATACAAGATATCAATTTGCTCATGATAATAGTTTAATAGATAGTAGTGAATGGATGGATGGTCCTGAAGGATTATATGTAAAATATCTAGAACAATATTATAATGATTATTATACTGCTTTAAATAGTCAAGTAAATTTAGCATTTTATATGCCATCTGAACTTTCAGAAACTGTAGAAAATACAGAAGATAAATCTAGTTTAAAATCTAAAATCGCAGATATTAAAGAAAAATTAAAGAAACGTAGAGAAGCAAGAAAATCGAAAAAAGCAGTGAAAAAGGCCAAAAGATCAGAAAAAAGAAAAGAAAGAAAAGAAAAAAGACTTGCTAAAAAGGCGGCTAAAAAGAAAAATGGTAAGAAGTTCAGTTTAAAAACTAAGTTTGCAGATATTAAGAAAAAATTAAGTGAAGGTATAAAAACAATAAAAACTAAGAGATCAGCTAAAAAAGCAAAACGATTAGAAAAAAGAAAAGAAAGAAAAGAAAAAAGACTTGCTAAAAAAGCTGCTAAAAAGAAAAATGGCAAGAAGTTCAGTTTAAAAACTAAGTTTGCTAACCTTAAAAAGAAACATAGTGAACGTAAGAAAAATAAAGAAATTGATAATGATTATGATGATGAATTATTATTTGATTTAGATTCTAATGAGGATAAAGTTGTAGATGATATAGATTTAGATGATGACAACGAAGAATTTAATTTTGATTTAACACCTGAAGAAAATAATTCATCAATACTTAACTTTGATGTTACTCCTAATGTTCAAGCTGGATTATATCGTTTAACAAGAGATCAAATTATTGATAATAAATACTATATTAATGAAAATAATAATAATAATGTAGATGAATCTTCTAATTTATTTGACTTTGATTTAGAACCGTTAAGAATTGAAGATAAAAAAGCAAAGGTAAAACAAATTGAAAGAAAGTGGCGTTAGTCACTTTTTTCTTTTGCCATTATTTGATAAAATAATAATGGAGGTTACAATATGAATAAAGACATAATATTAGAAATAAGTAAAAATTTAAGTATAACTGAAAAACAAGTAGAAACAGTTTTGAACTTATTGAGTGAAGGTAATACTATACCTTTTATTGCGAGATATAGAAAGGATTTAACTGGTGCTTTAGATGAAGAAATTATACGTAGTATTAGTGAAGTCTATGAATATCAAGTTAACTTATTAAAAAGAAAAGAAGATGTAATTAGATTAATAGATGAAAAAGGTTTACTTACTCCAGAATTAAGTGAAGCAATTATGAAATGTCAAAAACTAGTTGAAGTTGAAGACTTATATAGACCATTTAAAGAAAAGAAAAAGACTAAAGCTACAGAAGCTATAAAAAATGGATTAGAACCACTTGCTAAAATTATTATGAGTTTTCCAATTAATGGTTCAATAGAAATGTTAGCTTCAAAATATGTAACAGAAAATGTTAAAAATGTAGAAGAAGCTATTCAAGGAGCTAAATATATTATTGCTGAATGGATAAGTGATAATGCTGGATATAGAAAATGGATTAGAAATTTTGTTTATAGAAATGGTATCTTAACTACTAAAGTTAAAAAAGAAAATCCTGATTTAAAAAAAGTTTACGAAATGTACTATGATTATAGTGAAGAAGTTAGAAATATTAAACCACATCGTGTTTTAGCTATAAATAGGGCAGAAGATGAAAAAGTATTGACTGTTTCAATTAATATAAATAAAGAAGAAATTATCAAATATTTAGAGTCAAAATTAATAAAAAATAAGGATAGTTTTGTTATTAATATAGTTAATGATGCGATAGAAGATAGTTTTAAAAGATTAATTTATCCTTCAATAGAAAGAGAAATTAGAAGTGAATTAACAGAAAAAGCTAATGTTGTAGCTATAGAAAACTTTGGTAAAAATGTAGAAAGCTTATTGCTACAACCACCAATAAAGGAAAAAATTGTGTTAGCTTTTGATCCTGGTTATACAAATGGTTGTAAATTGGCTGTTATTGATAAAACAGGTAAATATTTATATTCAACAGTAATAAAGCCTTTTACTTCATCTCAGGCATCTTTAGAACAAAGTAAAATAATTCTTAAAAATTTAATAAATCAATATAATGTTGATATAGTAGCTATTGGAAATGGAACTGCTTCACGTGAAAGCGAAGCATTAGTAGCTGAAATTATTAAGACAATTGATAGAAAAGTTGAATATATAATTGTTAGTGAGGCAGGAGCATCTATTTATAGCACTGAAAAAGTAGCTCAAGAAGAATTTCCTAACTTGTCTCCAAATGAACGAAGTGCAGTGTCAATTGGAAGAAGATTACAGGATCCACTTGCAGAATTAGTTAAAATTCCACCTGAAGGAATTGGAGTTGGATTATATCAACATGATGTACCACAAAAAGATTTAAAACAAAGCTTAGATTTTGTAGTAGAAAAAGCTGTTAATAGTGTTGGTGTTAATGTTAATACTGCGTCTAGTTCACTTTTAAAATATGTTTCTGGTATTACTAAAACTTATATTGATAAAATAATAAAATATCGTGATTCACATGGAAAAATTAATTCTAGAGAAGAGTTGAAAAAGCAGAAAATATTGAGTGATAAAGTATATGAACAGGCTATTGGTTTTTTAAGAATAACTAATGGTGATAATATTTTAGATGTTACTGATATACATCCAGAAAGCTATGATGTAGCTTTAAAATTGTTACAACGTATAAACTGTAGTGTTAATGATATTGGAACAGAAAAACTAGTTAATTGTTTAAATAGTATTGATGTTACTAATATGGCTAAAGAACTAAGTACTGATTTTTATACACTTGATGATATTGTTAAATCTTTAATTAAACCT
>CAKPAQ010000057.1 GCA_934133015.1 uncultured Bacilli bacterium
GTTGGTAATTTTAATTCATAAGTTACAGTACCAGCTTTTTCATCTTTTGCTTTTTCTTCTCCTAGAAAGTTACCTTTTCTAAGTTCTGGATAATAACTAAATGTTAGTTTCTTATAAGCAAGCATGTTATACTTTCTGACTGATCTTTCTTTTTTTCTGAAATTAAATACCTATTACCTTTAAAATCTGATAATGCTTCTGGAATTCCATTTGTACTACCACTAGTAGAAATAGCTATCAAATTAGAAAACATCTCTTTATTACTTTTATAGATATAATCTCTTGGTTCAATTACTTCACAAATCATTCCTGACGGTCCTAATTTTTCAATAATTAATTGTAAGTAATATGCGATTATTTTTGAACCACCCGTTGCCATAACCAAAGTTGGCTTACCGTTTATCATTAATTCTTGTAATAATTTTCTAACATCATTATATTTTCCTAAATAAGGATCATTAATTTGCATTATCCTTTCTTCTAATTTAGAAAAATTAATTTCTGTTAATTCAGTAAATTCATGTTTAATCATTATAAAACCTCTTTCCTTGATAATTAAATATTACCAAGAAAAGAGGAAATATATCTGTCAGTTATAAAATTTTTCTAATAATTCAATTGTTTTAATTCTATTTATATAAAAATGTCTTACTTCTTCTTTTAATTCACAATAAGCTGCTACACCCCATTCATTACCAAGAAGAATCAAATCATATGGATCAATAATTCTTTTTGTAACACTTGTTCTATCTTTAGAGTAATATTCTATTAAACATTTTCTATTTTCTTTAATAGCCCTATTTACCAAATTAAAAACCTTTTTTTCTTTTATATCAATTTGATTAGGAATAATAAAACGTTTAGGTACATTCACATTCTGATTTAGAACATAACCACCATAAGGTCCTTTGATAGTATCTATATAAATACCAGCTTTTTCTATTTCATCTTTATATACTCTGATCATTCTAGGTGTTACTTCTAATTTTTCTGCTAATTCTTTTATACTATATTTTCTACCTGAACTTAGGTATTCGATCATTGTTAATACATTACTAATTTTAGACATAGTCATCTCTCCTATATTTACATTATTTTCTTTCCTTTACTAATTTTTTTAAAATATCCTGTTCAACTGATAATCCAGTATTATTTACATCATACTTCACTACTTCATGCATTACATGATTATGACTAACACTATCTAATAATATAGATCTCTTGCTTGGATAAAATGTATTACCAATCTGTTGATCATGTAATTGAATTTTTAATAATTTTTTCTTGCTTAGTTTTAATATTAATTTATCTAACTGATATAAATCTTTTTCATCTTTAATCAAATTATCAAGATTATGTGTTCTAAAATTAATTAATTGATACAATATTGTAGCAAAATCCACTGTATAATTGTACCAACCACTTGCTTCATATTTCTCATTTGTAATAAATAAAGAATTAGCTAATAATGGTTTTTGTTGAATTCCTTCATCAATATTTTGCCATTCATGATTTGTTAAAAAGTCTTGTAAGATATTACCTGAATACATTTTATTATAGTAAGGTTGTTCTGAAGAAATTATCTTTGTCTCATCAAAAATACTCATAATATCTAAATAAGTTTCATGATCTAAAGTATCAACAACAGAACAGCATCTACCATTACTGATAATTCTAAACATATCAATTTTTAAATGTTTTTGATTAAAATGTTTTGTATGACATAATTTTAACTCAACAACATATGGTTTTCTTTTATGATAAATTTTTCTACAGAAATACATATTTTTCCAAGTATCATCATCTGTTCTTAGAATTACACCTTTAGTTTTTAAAGGTACCGTATCAAACTCTTCTCTATATTGATCCGCAACAATAACACTTTGATTTCTATATAATGTTAAAAATGCATTCATAACTTCATACTCATCACTAGACATATCTACATAATAAATATGTTCATCTTCTTGTTGTACAATCATCTTATTTTGCTCCTTTTCAATTAATTTATTATAATACATTATCTTCTATTTTGTTTCAATATTATCATTAGATATTTGTTTTAAATAGAAAAAAACTAACTATTTCTAGTTAGTAATCTATTACTTAAACTCGAAAGCGTCCGAGTTTCCTATCAATCTGGTGCGGGTAACAGGAGTTGAACCTGCAAGCCTTGCGGCGCTAGATCCTAAGTCTAGTGCGTCTGCCAATTCCGCCATACCCGCACGATGGTGGACCCTGTAGGACTCGAACCTACGACCGATCGGTTATGAGCCGATTGCTCTAACCAACTGAGCTAAGGGTCCAACGACTATTTAATAATAACATAAAGCCAAATAGGATGCAACTGTTTTTTGTAATTTTTTTCAAAAATTAGCATAGTCTATCACTTATTAAGAATATTCATTAATTCTATTTTAAATACATCTCTTTTAGGATCACTTTTTGAAATCATTACTCCTTTATAAGTAGATAATTCAGCACGATGTCCCTCTTCTAATATATCTTCTGGTGTTATATTAGTAAGTAAGACTACTCCCCTATCTAAATATACTGTGTAATATAATCTAACATCACCATGAACTTTAATAAACAATTCATCAGCTGGAAGTTTCAAAACATAAGAAACTGTATTTTCTTGTTCATCATTTGAAACTATTTCGCCTAAAAAATTACCATTTCTAAGTTCAGGATAATAATCAAAAGTTAATTTTTTATATGCAAGCATATTATATTTACGAATTGATCTTTCTTTCTTCCTAAAATCAAATTCATTCAAATATTCAAAAACATAACTTTTTTTCATACAACCACTACCCCCAAATCTCGACTCCCCTATAGTACAAGATATTCACGATTGTAACACAAAATACTAACAAATGCAAATTTTATTTATAAAATCTAACCTAATCGTGTAGACAACCATGTAAAGCAAAATAACATTTTCTAGACTTTTACATAAATTACTTTAGGTGAGATTTATGTTTTTTAAGTATAAAGATATCTCAATGTATTATGAAACATTAGGAAATCATTCAAAATCACTTTTAATCCTACCAGGATGGGGTGACACTAGAAATACTTTTACTAATCTTTCAGCTTTTTTAAGTAACTATTTTACCGTTTATATTATTGATTACCCAGGTTTTGGAAATAGTACCTTTCCAAGCCGAGATTTAACTATCTTTGACTATAGTGATCTAATATATGAATTTATTAAAGAATTAAACTTAGATGACCCTATATTAATAGGACATTCCTTTGGTGGAAGAATTATAACAGTACTTACTGGATATTATCAATATAAATTTTCAAATATAATACTTATGGATAGTGCTGGTATCAAGCCAAAAACTACCATAAAAAAATTACTACACAAATTATCATACAAAATTGCCAAAAAAATTGGTAAACTTCTACCAAAAAAACATCAAAAAAAATACTATAAAAACTTATTTAGTAAATATGCATCTACTGATTACCAAACTCTCCCAATAAATATGCGAAAAACATTTCAAAATGTCATCAATACTGATTTAAAAAATTATTTAAAATATATTAATAGTAAAGTTTTAATAATATGGGGTAACAATGATTATGATACACCAATTAAAGATGCCAAAATCATCAATAATAAAATTAAAAATTCAGAATTAATTATTATTGATAACGTAGGTCATTTTCCATATTTAGAAAGAGCTAATCTAATTAATGCCATTTGCTACGAACAATTAAAAGATGTAATCAAATAAATAGAACCATAACTTAAGTTATGGTCTTATTTATTAAAAATATATTTTTTCTTGAATATAATTAACTACTTCATCTACAGGTAAAGTAATTTGTTCCATTGTATCTCTATCTCTTACTGTTACAGTATTATTATTTAGTGTTTCTTCATCTATAGTAACGCAGAAAGGTGTTCCATATGCATCTGCTCTTCTATATCTCTTACCAATAGAACCAGCTTCATCATAACTAGTCATAAAATATTTAGAAAGCATATTATAAACTTCATTAGCTTTTTCACTATGATACTTTTTCATAAGTGGTAATACTGCAACTTTATATGGAGCTAAGAATGGCTTAAATTTCATTACTTCTCTTGTTTCTCCATTTTCTAATGTTTCTACTGTATAAGCGTTATCAAGTATAGCTAACACAGTTCTATCACATCCTACAGTAGACTCTACAATATATGGAATAAACTTCTCATTTGTTTCTGGATCTAAATATTCTTGAGAAACAGTTGAATATTCTTGATGTCTTCCTAAATCATAATCTGTACGATTATGTGTACCATTAATTTCTCCCCATCCAAAATTAAATTTATATTCTATATCACAAGCCTCTTTAGCATAATGTGCTAATTTCTCATGGTCATGATATCTTAGTTTTTCCTCTGGTAGTCCTAAATCCATAAAATACTTTTTAGCATATTCTTTAAAATACTTATAAAGATCTGAATCCATTCCTTCTTTACAGAAAGTTTGATATTCCATTTGTTCAAACTCAATTGTTCTAAACGTAAAGTTACCAGGAGTAATTTCATTTCTAAATGCCTTACCAATTTGCCCAATACTAAATGGAAGTTTAGCTCTCATAGTTCTTTGTACATTTAAAAAGTTAACATATTCTCCTTGTGCGTTTTCTGGACGTAAATATACTTTATTTTTAGATCCCTCAGTAACTCCACGATGTGTTTCAAACATCAAATTAAATTGACGAATATCTGTATAATCACTACTACCACATTTAGGACAAGGTACTTTATGTTCTTTAATATAAGCAATCATCTCATCTTGAGTCATTCCATCGGCATGAGCATTTTCATCAAAATCATCTATTAAATTATCTGCACGATGTCTCATCTTACAATGTTTACAATCAATTAAAGGATCCGAAAAACTCGCAACATGACCTGATGCTTCCCAAACTCTAGGATGCATTAATATAGCGGCATCAACTTCATAAGCATTGGCTCTTTCTTGAATAAATCTTTTTCTCCAAGAATCCTTAATATTATTTTTAAGTCTTGAACCTAATGGACCATAATCCCAAGTATTCGCAAGACCTCCATATATTTCACTTCCCTGAAATATAAATCCATATTGCTTACAATAAGCAACCAATTTTTCCATAGTTAATTCTGTTTTCATTTTATCATTCCTCTCTTTAACTTAAAATTATCTATATACTCTAACCATTCTTGATGATTATTTATTATAATTATATACTTCATAATATTATCAATATTCAAAAAGCAATTATCAGTCATTGTTTTTAGTAGTTCTATCAAATGATAATAATAATTATTTGTATCATATATAATTATTGGAACATTTAAATCATTACTTCTATTTTCTTCTAAGAAAGATAACATCTCAGATAAAGTTCCTATTCCACCAGCCAAAGCAACTATTAAATCAGCCTTTCTAAAAAGTGCTTTTTTTAAATCAAAGGTTGTTTTTTCTACACAGTGTTTAGCATCTGGCATATTAATAATATCATCCTTATATTTTTCAGTTGTATAAGAATAAATTTTCCTATTATTTTGAACAAATTCTTTATAACAAGCACCCATCATTGAAAAAGAACAACCACCAAATACTAAATCAAAACCACGTGTAGCTAAATCATTTGATATAATTCTAGCCTGATTAATATAATAATTACTTATCTTATCACTATTAGAAGATAATATTGCTACATTCATATAATCAATTCCTTCCACGTAAAGATAATACTTTTTCAATAACTTCTACTGGTGCATTATCTAAACCATCTATTTTAATAGCACTATCAACATCATCATAACTACTAGTAATCAATTCTTTTGGACTTGAAAATACATGTTTTATAGGACCACGTACTAAAACAAATTTATCAATAATATCTATTATGTTTTTAGTATCAGTAGGATTTACTTTTTTCTCATCATCTAGACCTATCTTATAATATAGGACATGCTCAGGC
>CAKPAQ010000058.1 GCA_934133015.1 uncultured Bacilli bacterium
ACTTATGTCAGTAAGAATATGATCTAATCTATCATCCAATACTCTATAATATTTATCTTTATTTTCTTTTACTATTTTCATTTTTAGTAATCTTGCATCACAAGGATTCCATTCTATATTCAAATCATTTAATAATTGGATTTGATTTTGAGTTATTTTGCAACTTCCCATGTTCCTATAAGAAAGACGTTGCGTATTTAACCATAAGCCTAATTTTATTCCTTCTTGAGTTACATAATTTCTAGGTACATCTATATTTCCATACTTTTTATAATATTCTTCTAAAGCATATTTCTTTTCATCCCAAGTCTCTTTTTGAACTTCCCATTTCATTCCTAAATCATTTAATAATTGAATTTGTTCTTCTGTTATTTTATTAGCAACTTTTTCTTTATATGCTGATCGTTGGGTATTTAACCATTGACCTAGTTTTAAACCTTCCGCTGTTTCATATTTAATAGGTACATTAATATTTCCATGTTCTTCATAATATTCTTCTAAAGCATAATAACTTTTATTCCAATTTTCCTTTTGGACTTCCCATTTCATCCCTAAATCATTTAATAATTGGATTTGACCATCTGTTATTTTATTTTTCCCTTTACCTTTATAAGCTTGACGTTGATGATTTAACCATGAACTTAGTTTTAAACCTTTTTCAGTTTCATATTTATAAGGTACATCAATATTTCCATGTTCTTCATAATATTTTTCTAATTCATGGTACCAATCCATCCATTCTAGTACTTTAGGCATAATTACTACCTCCACATTCTTTTGACTATTTGCTTACACAATTCTTCTTGATTTTCTTCTGTAATTTCATTACTAACTTCATAACTTATGTCAGTAAGTACATGGTTTAATCTGTTAGACAATACACTATAATATTTATCTCTATTTTCTTTTTCTATTTTCATTTTTAGTAATCTTGCATCACAAGGATTCCATTCTATATTCAAGCCATTTAATAATTGAATCTGATCTTCTGTAATTTTGCATTTAGACTTTCCATTATAAGCCTGACGTTGCGTATTTAACCAGGTACCTAATTTTATTCCTTCTTGAGTTATATAGTTTCTAGGTACATTGATATTTCCATATTTCTTATAATATTCTTCTAATGCATAATAATTTTCATCCCAAGTTTCTTTTTGAATTTCCCATTTCATTCCTAATTTATTTAATAATTGAATTTGATTTTCTGTTATTTTATTACTATTATTACCTTTATATGATTGACGTTGTCTATCTAACCATTGTCCTAATTTAAAGCCATCATTTGTTTTGTAATTATTTGGTACATCTATATTTCCATATTCCTTATAATATTCTTCTAGAACCTTATATTTTTCATTCCAAACCTCTGTACGACAATCCCATTTCATTCCTAAATCATTTAGTAATTGAATCTGTTCTTCGGTTATATTAGATTTCACTCTTCCTTTACAAGCTTGACGCTGATTATGCAACCATGAACCTAATTTTAAACCATTCTCCGTCACATATTTAAAAGGCACATCAATATTTCCATGTTCTTCGTAATATTTCTTTAACTCATGGTACCAAGTTGTCCATTTTACCAATTTTGACATATACTACCTCCACACTCTTTTAATTATTTGTTTACATAATTCATTTTGATTTTCTTCTGTAATCTCATTACTAACTTCATAACTTATATCATTAAGTACATGACTCAATCTATCATTTAATACACTATAATATTTATCTCTATTTTCTTTTTTTATTTTCATGTTCAGTAATTTTGTGTCATGAACACTCCAATCTATATTTAAATCATTTAATAATTGAATTCTATCAGCTCTTATTTTTAAATTATTTTTTCCTTTATAAGCTTTTTTCTGATTATTTAACCATGAACCAAGTTTTAGTCCATCATCAGTTACATAGTTAACTAATATATCGATATTTCCATGTTCTTTATAATAATTCTCTAAAGCATAATAGTAAGTATCCCATTTTTCCAAATCAATATTCCACTTCATTTCTAATTTGTTTAATAGTAGAATTTGCTCTTCTGTAATTTTGCATTTAGACTTTCCATTATAAGCCTGACGTTGCGTATTTAACCATAAGCCTAATTTTAATCCTTCTTGAGTTACATAGTTTCTGGGTACATCAATATTTCCATATTTTTTATAATATTCTTCTAAAGCATAATAATTTTCATTCCAAGTTTCTTTTTGGACTTCCCATTTCATTCCTAAATCATTTAGTAATTGAACTTGATTTTCCATTATCCTACCAATCATATTTCCTTTATAAATTTGGCGTTGTCGGTGCAACCATTGACCTAATTTTAATCCTTCTTTTGTTTCATATTTGACAGACATATCGATATTTCCATATTCTTCATAATACTTCTCTACCTCATGGTACCAATCCATCCATTCTAGTACTTTAGTCATAATTATTATCTCCAAACCCTTTTAACTATTTGCTTACATAGTTCTTTTTGGCTTTCTTTTGTAATTTCATTACCAACTTCATAACTTATATCAGTAAGGACATGACTCAATCTATCATTTAATACACTATAATATTTATCTTTATTTTCTTTTACTATTTTCATCTTTAGTAATTTTGTGTCGGGAACACTCCAATCTATATTTAAATTATTTAATAAATGAATTTGATCTTCTGTTATTTTACCCTTTCCTTTTCCTCTGTAAGCTTTTCTTTGAACAAATACCCATTGACCCAATTTTAGCCCATCTTTCGTTACATATTTACTTGGTACATCAACATTTCCATATTCTTCATAATATTCTTTTAAAGCATTATAATTTTTATTCCAAACTGCTATGTTCATATCCAAATTCATTTTTAAATTATCTAGTAATTGAATCTGATCCTTTGTTATTTTATGAGTACCTTTTCCTTTATAAGCTTGCCTTTGATTAGTTAACCATTTTCCTAATTTTAATCCTTCTTTTGTTTCATATTTAATAGGTACATCAACATTTCCATATTTCTTATAATACTCTTCAAGTTCATGATACCAATCCATCCATTCTAACACTTTAGCCATATTATCACCTCCAAACTCTTTTAACTATTTGTTTACATAATTCCTCCTGATTTTCTTTAGTTATTTGATTACCAACTTCATAACTTAAATCATTAAGTACATGATTTAATCTATTATTTAATACACTATAATATTTATCTTTATTTTCTTTTACTATTTTCATTTTTAGTAATTTTGTATCATGAACACTCCAATCCACATTTAGACTATTTAAGTATTTGATTCGTAAATGATTTAGTTTGCTTATGTTTTGTTCTTTATATGCCTGACGTTGATGTGACAACCATTTACCTAAATTAAGATTATCAGCAGTTTTATATCTACTATTAACATCAACATTGCCATTTTCTTCATAATATTTTATTAATGCCTGATAATACTTGTCCCAAGTTTTTTGACGCACATTCCATTTTATTTCTAAGTCATTTAATAAAATAATCTGATCTTCTCTTAAACCACTATTTCTTCCTAAATTATGATTAACTTTTTGATTTCTTAACCAAAATCCTAACTTCACTCCATCTTCAGTTACATATCTAATAGGTACATCAATATTTCCATATTTTTTGTAGTAGTTTTCCAAATGATAATAATATTCATCCCAATCATCTGCACGTTTATTCCACTTAATATCAAGAATCTCTAACAATCTTATTTGCTCCTTAGACAACTTTCCAGAAATATTACCATTGTATAATTGTCTTTGTCTAAGTACCCATTGACCTAACTTTATTCCATTATCTGTTACATATCTTTTTGGTACATCGCTATTTCCATGCTTTTCATAATAATCTTTTAAATTATGATAATATTCGTTCCAATCTCCTACACGTTTACTCCACTTAATACCGAGTTTTTCTAACAACATTATTTGCTTCTTAGACAATGTCCCAGAAATATTACCATTGTATATCTGTCTTTGTCTAGCTAACCATTTACCTAGTTTTACTCCTTTATCTGTTACATATCTACTTGGAACATCAATATTTTTATAGATTTCATAATACTCTTCTAAAAGCCGATAGTTCAATAACCAAGATTCAGTTATTTTCATGATAATTGCCCCTTTTATATTTCCTTTAAAACAAGGGATTTAAAACTAAGTGTATATTATATCAGATTTTTTTAAAAAAGCAACAAAATAAAAGAGACAGGACTAAGATCCTATCTCTTAAAATAATCATTATTTATTATTTATTTTGGTAACTTCCGCTAATATTGTTCATTCCTGATTGAACTAAACGTCTAGTGATTTCACCACCAACGCTACCATTAGCACGTGAAGTAGTATCAGCTCCTAAAGCTACACCGAATTCATTAGCGATTTCGTATTTCATTTTGTCTATAGCTTGTTTAGCACCTGGTACTCTCATCTTCATTGAAGACTTATTTGATTGGTTATTCATTTGTTTCACCTCCTATACATTTATAGGATGTGAAAAATTAGCCAAATAATACATCTTTTACTATGGAAATATTTGGTTATAAAAGAGAAGCGTATTGATCATCATTTTTCTCAGTTATAGTCATAGTTATAGTATCAGAAACTGCCATATCTATCATCTGATTATAATCAAATTTTTCTTCATTTCTTAAACACTCTGCTAAATTAGGATTTATAACTGGATGTTTAGGAACAAATACTGTACAACAATCTTCAAATGGTAAAATACTAATATCATATGTATCAATTTTTTTAGCTATATCAATTATTTCTAATTTATCTAAACAAGCAACTGGACGAATAACAGGCATATTAGTAACTTCATTTATAACTCTCATACTATTTAAAGTTTGTGAAGCAACTTGACCAATGCTTTCACCATTAATTATTACGACACCTTTATATTTTTTTGCTAATTTTTCCATAATACGATACATCATTCTACGCATAATAGTAATACAGTATTCTGGGTTACATTCTTTATATATTGCTTCTTGAATATTAGTAAAAGGAACTATATGTAAATTAATTTTATCAGTATAGTTAGCTAATTTTTTAGAAAGATCAATAACTTTATTTCGTGCTTCTAAACTAGTATGAGGAATAGCTTCAAAATAAACTGCATCTAATTTAACACCACGTTTTAAAGCCATATATCCACTAACAGGAGAATCAATTCCTCCACTTAACATAAGCATACCACGAGGTTGTGTACCAACAGGATATCCACCTAATCCATAATAAGTATCAGTATAAATATATGTATATCTTTCAAGTATTTCAATATGTAATGTAATATCAGGATTATGAACATCAACCTTTAAATTAGAATTATTTTTTAAAACAACTCCACCCCTTTGTCTACTGAAGTCGATACTTTCAATTGGAAATTTCTTATCACTTCGTTTGGTTTCAACTTTAAAAGTACCACTTTTTTCTTTCATAGTACTAATAATAACATCTTTAATTAGTTCTATATCACTAGGAACTTTATAAGCTACTTGATAAGTATGAATTCCAAATACTTGATTTAATTTTTTTAAAACCATATCTAAATCATCATCTGAAAATTCTATATACATTCTAGAAATATCTCTACTTATTTTAACATCTAAACCATTTAATTTCTTTTTAAGATTTTGATATAAAGTATTTATAAAGAAATTACGATTTCCTTTTTTAGTAGTAAGTTCTCCATATTTTATAAGCACTACTCTATCCATTATTATTCCCACTCTTTTCTATTTTATAATTTAATTAATTTTTAATTTTTTATCTTCTTTTTTTCACCATTACAAGTAGTAATTTCTGATAATGATGGTACATAATATACTTCTTGATATTTTTTTAATTTGCCTATTTCTTCATTAATAAAAGTTCTTCTAGATACATCTAATTCCCTACTTAATGAATCTTCTAAAAATAATATACATTCACCAAATATATTATA